>JBBSVB010000038.1:0-12229 GCA_038233875.1 Actinomycetales bacterium
GGTGCTGTTGGTGCTGTTGGTGCTGTTGGTGCTGTTGGTGCTGTTGGTGCTGTTGGTGCTGTTGGTGCTGTCGGATTCTTCTCGGTCTGTTTGCACACCTTTTGCTCTTCCAGACAGCGGCAGAGTTCCGTGAACGAGTAAGGCCAACGCGGTATCGGACCGAATGTGGTCCAGAGGGCGCGGATCGCCTGCCTTGCGAGCACGTCGAGCGACGGTTTCTAAGCGGTCAAGGGCGGCGACCACGCTCGTAGCCGACCCAGTAATTGTGAAAGTGCCTGAGCCGTCGTCGCACATCTCGCCGCGCACCCCTCGCCGGTCTTGTGCGGCTCGGCGGCGCGCCCGCGCAGCCGCCTCATCGGCCCCTTCGACACGAGTCACTTCTAGGCACAATCTCCGGTGGAACGACGCCCACGACTCGCGCGCCACGTCCATCCTGGGCGACAGACTCGCATCGCCATCGTCGCCGTAACCCTCGAGGTAGGGACCGAACGTTGATAGTTCCACCGAACCCGCATCCTCGACATCCATCGCCCGACACTTCTGCCAGAAGGCCGACACCGAACGCCAGTCCGTGGCCCCCTGAGCCAGAGCCGACCTCGCCGCCCCAACGCCGGCCTGGGGTGCGAGAGCCACGCCGACGCGCGTATGACACTCCTGCACGCCCCATCCCGTAAGCGTCGAGAGCTCAGCGGCCACGGGTGATTTGGTCTTCGCTCTCCATCGCGCACGCCCACTCGCCGTCAACTCGGCGGGATCGCCCACCCCTTTTCGGCCAAGGAGCTCAGCCCCGGCCCGCGCGGCCAGCGACCCGGCGGCCTCAACCACCACCGAATCCGCGAAGCCCGCCAGCACCCGCGCGCCTGCAACTGCGTCCAACAGTTGAGTGTCCAACAGTTGAGCGTTCGACAGACCGTTCTCGGTGACGACATCGGCCTCAGCGTGAGCAGCAGCGCAGGAGATCACCGACATCAAGGCATCCGTGACGCTCTTGGGTAGCGGCAAGGTTCCTAGCGAGTGATTGACGCGAGCCAATGCCGTAGGCACGGCCATCTCAGCGGCGAGATCTGCCCACTCGGCTTGGCTCAGGTCGTCAGCTTCACGCCACTCATCGGCATAGGACCTAGATTCATGCCACTCTTCGACATTTCCATACCGGTCTTTGGCATCTGCATCTCGAAGCCAGGTGGGCGTGACGAACTCGTGGGCCCTTTTGGCCTTCCTGGGCATCGTCGGTGCTGTCATCTCACGCCCTCTCGTCGTCGAACATACGTGCTATATTAGTACATATGTTCGAGTCAAACAAGAGTAGAAAGTGCGCAACACCTAAAATACCCTCCGCCCGTAAGCTGGTCAGCCTGCGCCGGGAGACTGGTCTACGACGCCTTCGTGAGCTCGACCATCGTGGCCACCACGGCATCGAGCCTCGTGCGTGCCTCTGCGCGAGCCACCCGAAGCGTGGCGCGAGCATCGACGGGGACGATGGCCTCGACATACACCTTGAGCTTGGGCTCAGTGCCGCTAGGCCGCACGATCACGCGTGTCTCGTCGGCGAGGTAGAAGCGCACGCCGGGAGTGGGTGGGAGCCCGTCGGTTGGGTCGGCCAAGTCCTCGCGGGACCGCACCTGCACCCCACCGATGGACGCGATCTCATCAGCAAGCAGGGCAGCAACCATCGGGGTCACCAAGGTCACGTCATCGACCCGTACCGAGAAGGCCTCCGTCGCATGAACGCCGTGGGCCAGGGCAAGATCGTCGAGCACGTCGTCAACCGAACGGTCCTTCGACCGCAGCGTCGCGATCATCTCGGCCATCAACAGGGCTGCGCTGATCCCGTCCTTGTCCGGAACCGTGGCGGGGTCACAGCAATAACCCAGCGCCTCCTCATATCCGTAGCGGAGTCCGGGAACACGGCCAATCCACTTAAAGCCGGTCAACGTTTCCACGCCGGGCAAGCCTGCAGCGTGGGCCATCGCCCCCAGCATTCGTGACGAGACGATCGAGCGCGCCAGCACAGTGCGTTCACCATCGGGGTCGATGCCGCGCGAGATCAGGTGGTGGCCGAGCAAAACGCCTACCTCGTCACCGCGCAGCATCCGCCAACCGTCTTTGCCTGGCACCGCCACCGCGCACCGGTCAGCGTCAGGATCATTAGCAATCACCGCATCGGGGTGCACCGCGTGGGCCAACATGAGCGCCGCGTCCATCGCCCCCGGCTCCTCGGGATTGGGGAAGGTCACCGTGGGGAAGGTCGGGTCAGGTAGCTCCTGCTCCTCAACCGGGGCGGGTGCCTCAAAGCCGACCTGAGTGAAGGCGCGACGAACCGTCTCCGAGCCCACTCCGTGCAGCGCCGTGTGCACCAGCGAGAGGGCTCGGCTGCTCTGCGGATCAACCACGGCAACCACCGAGTCGACGTATGCCGTCACCACGTCATCCCCGACCCAGGTCCACTCGTCCTGGTTACGCGGCACCGTAGAGGTCGTGGTGACTGCGTCAATATGGGCCGCAATCTGGACGTCGGAGGGCGGCACAATTTGCGATCCGTCACCCAGATACACCTTGTACCCGTTGTCGATCGCGGGGTTGTGGCTCGCTGTGACCATGACGCCGGCGTCCGCGCCGAGGTGGCCAATCGCGAACGCCAACACAGGGGTCGGCAACGGATGGGGCAAGACCATAGCCCGGCCCCCAGCGGCAGTGACCACGGCTGCTGTGTCGGCGGCAAAGACGTCGGAATTGACCCGCGCGTCGAAGCCAATCACCACCAGCGGCGACTCAAGCGCACACTCCTGCTGCAGGTATGCCGTCAGGCCCGCAGCCGCGCGAATCACCACGCTGCGATTCATCCGGTTAGGACCGGCGCCCAGCGGCCCGCGAAGCCCCGCAGTGCCAAAGGTCAGCGTGCCGTCGAAGCGATCCGCCAGATCAGCCCACGCCTCGTCCCTCGACTCGGCACCGGATGTCTCATCGATACAACGGGCTATGAGGGCATCCAACTCCGCGCGAGTGGCCTCATCCGGATCGTCGTCGCGCCAACCGCGAGCGGCGTTGAGTAAGTCAGCTTGGTCTAACAGGTCAGTGGGGACCGTCACAGCCGAGACACTATCTTCGACAACAACTCGCTGCATCGCGAGGAGGCGGCCTGGCCAGCCTCGATGACCTCTGCGTGCGAGAGCGGTTGGTCGCTGATCCCGGCGGCTGCGTTGGTCACCAGCGAGATCGCCAAGACATTCATCTCGGCTTGGCGAGCAGCGATGGCTTCCAAGGTGGTCGACATACCCACCAGGTCTGCGCCCATTCGACGAGCCATCTCGACCTCAGCGGGGGTCTCGTAGTGCGGCCCCCGGAACTGCGCGTAGACCCCCTCGTCCAGCGAGGGGTCGACCTCGCGAGCCAGGTCCCGTAGCGACGGGGTGTATAGGTCGGTGAGGTCGACGAAGTTCGCGCCCTCAATGGGGGAGGCCGCCGTCAGGTTGAGGTGGTCTCGCACGAGCACCGGAGTGCCGGGGGCCCACTCGGGTCGAAGGCCCCCGCAGCCGTTGGTCAGCACCATCGTCGTGCAGCCGGCCGCCGCTGCGGTGCGCACGCCGTGCACCACCGAGCGAACGCCCTTGCCCTCATAAAAGTGAGTCCGGGTGCCAAAGATCAGGGCCCGTCGGTCGCTGCCCGCGATGGCGACCGACGTAATGGTGCCGTGGTGGCCGGCCACTGCGGCGGCGTTGAAACCCGGGACGTTGGTGTTGTCGATCGTGGCGACGGTGTCTCCGATGAGGTTGGCCGTTGCGCCCCACCCACTGCCCAATACCAACGCGACGTCGTGGTGCTGCACTCCGGAGGCTTCGGCAATGGCTGCGGCCGCGCCGCGGGCGACGTCGAAGGGGTCCACGGAGGCGTCATTGAGGTCAAGGGCTGGGGGAGGAGTCACCGGAACAGGGTAGCGATGGTTGGATGGAACGGTGAGTACATCGCAGCCAAAGGCCATTGTCGTCGGGGGTGGACCAGGAGGCTACGAGGCAGCCTTGACCGCCGCGCACCTCGGGTGTCACGTGACGCTCATTGAGCGCGAAGGCATCGGCGGTGCTGCGGTCCTGACCGATTGCGTGCCCAGCAAGGCGCTGATCGCCACCGCCGATTTCATGGACCGCTTCAGCGCGGCTCGTCGGATGGGGGTGCAGTTTGACGGGGCTCCTGAAAATCAGGGGGTGACTGCTCACGTGGATGACATCAACAGCCGAGTGCTCGGCTTGGCCCAGGCCCAGAGCGAGGACATCCGCGAGCGGCTCGAGGAGGCGGGCGTGGAGATCGTCAGCGGCACTGCGGTGGTCAAAGACCATCACCGCGTGGACGTGGGGGAGTCTCACTTCGACGCCGACGTCATTTTGTTGGCGACGGGTGCGCGTCCTCGCGTCATGGACAGCGCGATGCCCGATGGTGATCGCATCTTGACGTGGCAGCAGATTTATGAGGTCAAGGAACTCCCGGAGCATTTGATCGTGATCGGCTCCGGGGTGACCGGTGCTGAGTTGGCTCACGCCTATTTGGGCTTAGGCAGTCGCGTTACCTTGGTCTCTTCGCGGGACCGGGTGCTGCCTGGCCAAGACGAGGACGCGGCGTGCCTTTTGGAAGAGGTTTTTCGAGGCCGGGGTATGTCGGTCATGAACCGATCGCGGGCCGCTTCAGTTGAGCGCACCGAGAGCGGGGTCAAGGTCACCCTTGAGGACGGTCGGGACGTCGAAGGGTCACACGCGCTGCTCGCGGTCGGGTCGCTGCCCAACACCGAAGACATCGGGCTTGCGCAGGTCGGCGTCGAGATGAGCCCATCGGGCCACATCGTGGTGGATCGGGTCTCGCGGACCAGCGTGCCGGGGATCTATGCCGCAGGGGACTGCACCGGAGTGCTGCCGTTAGCCTCGGTCGCGGCGATGCAGGGCCGGATCGCGATCGCCCACGCGCTCGGCGATGCCGTAGCTCCGCTGTCGCTGGGTCGGGTCAGCTCGAACATCTTCACCGATCCTGAGATTGCGACCGTCGGTGTCAGCCAAGAGGACATCGACGAGGGCCGCATCGACGCCCGTGCGGTGATGTTGCCGCTGACCAAGAACCCGCGAGCCAAAATGCAGAACCTCAAGGGCGGCTTCGTTAAAATCTTCGCCCGCAAGGGAGGAGACACCATCGTGGGCGGCGTCGTGGTGTCACCGCGCGCGAGCGAGTTGATCTTCCCGATCGCGCTCGCCGTGTCGTCTCAGTTGAGCGTGGACCAGTTTGCCTCGACCTTCACGGTGTACCCCTCGATGTCAGGCTCGATTGCCGAAGCTGCCCGGCAACTGCACTCCACGGCCGAATAGCGCCAAGCCCAATCAAGTTGATCAGGGCGGTCGGTTGCTGCGGTTAGGTCAGCTCGCAGATGACCGCACCGTTGGTGACGGTTTTACCGACTTCGGCAGCCATTCCGCTGACGGTGCCGGCCTTGTGAGCCTTGATCGGCTGCTCCATCTTCATGGCTTCGATCACGACGACCACATCGCCCTCAGCGATCTCGTCGCCGTCGGCCACGACGACCTTGACGACGGTGCCTTGCATCGGGGCAGTCACCGAGTCGCCGGAGGCGGCAGCCTTGCCAGAGCCGCGCTTGGTGCGTCGGGGTGCCTTCGAGCGACCGCCGGATGCACCACTAGTGCTTCCACCGCCGCCTAGGGTCATGCCGCCGGGCATCGACACGGACAGTCGCTTGCCGTCGACCTCGAGGACAAGTTCGGTGCGCTCGGCCAGTGCTTCATCGGCGTCAGCAGTAGGCCCGGAGTAGGCCTCGATGGTGTTGTCGAACTCGGTCTCGATCCACCGGGTATGCACCGAGAAGTCGACGCCGGGCTCGGGGGCAAAGGCGGGATCAGTGACCACGACGCGGTGGAAGGTGAGGGCGGTCGGCATACCCTCGATCACGAACTCGCCCAGTGCTCGGCGAGCACGAGCGAGCGCTTGCGGCCGGTCGGCGCCGGTGACGATCAACTTGGCCAGCATCGAGTCGAAGGCCCCCGAGATGACGTCGCCCTGCTCCACGCCGGAGTCCACACGCACGCCGGGACCGCTGGGCGTGCGGTAGGTCAGGACGGTGCCTGGGCCAGGCATGAAGTCGCGGCCAGGGTCTTCACCGTTGATGCGGAACTCGAAACTGTGCCCACGCGAGGGGGGCAAAGAACTGAAGGTCAACTCGTCACCGTTGGCAATGCGGATCTGCTCCAGCACCAGGTCCACACCGGTGATTTCTTCGGACACCGGGTGCTCGACCTGCAGGCGGGTGTTGACCTCAAGGAACGAGATCGTCCCGTCAGCTCCCACCAGGAATTCCACAGTCCCCGCACCTACGTAGTTTGCTTCGGTCAAGATGGCCTCGGACGACGACACCAACTCTGCGATCTGAGCCTCGCTGAGGAATGGTGCAGGTGCCTCCTCGACGAGTTTTTGGTGGCGACGCTGCAATGAGCAGTCGCGTGTCGAAACCACCGCCACGTTGCCGTGCGCGTCAGCCAAGCACTGCGTTTCCACGTGCCGCGGCTTGTCCAAATAGCGCTCCACGAAGCATTCGCCACGACCAAACGCGCCTTCGGCCTCACGCACCGCCGCCTCGAACATATCGGGCACTTCTTCCATCGTGCGGGCCACCCGCATGCCGCGCCCGCCGCCGCCGAAAGCAGCCTTGATGGCCACCGGCAGACCGTGCTCCTTGGCGAAATCCAGCACCGCATCGGCGTCCGGCACCGGATCTTTGGTGCCCGGCACCAGGGGAGCGCCCGCTGCCATAGCGATGTGACGAGCCTTGACCTTGTCGCCGAGCGAGTCGATCGCCGCAGGTGGGGGACCGATCCAGGTCAGGCCCGCATCGATCACGGCCTGGGCGAACGTCGCGTTCTCGGACAGAAAGCCGTAGCCGGGGTGGATCGCATCAGCACCTGCTTTCTGGGCGATCTCGATGATCTTGTCCTGCACCAGGTAGGACTCGCCGGGAGTGTTGCCGCCCAGGGCGTAGGCCTCATCTGCGGTCTTGACGTGCAGAGCGTCCCGATCAGGGTCGGCATACACCGCTACAGACGTGAGCCCGGCGTCGGTGCAGGCACGGGCGATCCGGACAGCGATCTCACCCCGGTTGGCAATGAGGACCTTGCTGATCGGCATGACCGTCACCTTAGTGTCCCTGCGCTTGCAGGTCACTGAGGCAGCGCTGTTCCAAAGCGGCCAGTTCCTCCAGGGAGGTGTCGATATCGGCCCGCCGACGTTGCAGGTCAGCCCGCCGATCACCGATCTGAGACAGCAAGTACCTCATCTGACCCGCCTCGCCGGGCTGGTCGTCATACATGTCGATGATCGTGCCGATCTCCTCCAGCGGGAAGCCAAGACGGCGTCCGCGCAGAATCAACGCCAACCGAGTGCGGTCGCGACGCTGGTAGTGCCGCGTGGTCCCCCCAGGCCCTACGCGCTGCGGAGAGAGCAACCCGAGTTGCTCGTAGTGGCGCAGGGCGCGGTGGGTGATCTCAAACTCGGTGGCGATCTGCGCGATGGTCCACGTGTCCTGGCTTGTCATGTACCCGATCGTGCTTTACCTTGACGTTAACGTCAAGTAGCGGTGGGTGACATCGCAGAGAGGTCGGCCAGCGATGTTCGAACTTAGTCAAGATCATGAGGACTTCCGTGCCCTCGTCCGTGACTTCGCAGCCCAAGAGATTGAGCCGCACGTCAGCCAATGGGACCAAGATTCGCACTTTCCTACCCAGGTCGTGCCCGCTATGGGGGAGTTGGGGCTTTTCGGTATCAATGCCCCGGAGGAATTCGGCGGTGCAGGGCTCGACAGCGGCGGATTCACCTATCTGTGCGTCGCTATCGAAGAACTCGGCAGGGTCGATCAATCCATCGGGATCACCCTGTCGGCCGGGGTTGGCCTGGGCATCAATCCGATCCTCACCTACGGCACCAGTGAGCAAAAGGAGCGGTGGCTTCCGGACCTCATTGCCGGGAAGGCACTCGCTGGCTTCGGCCTGACCGAGCCGGAAGCGGGATCGGACGCCGGGGCCACAGCGACCCGGGCGGTGTTGTCCGACGGCTCGTGGACGATCAACGGCTCCAAGGCGTTCATTACCAATTCCGGCACCGACATCACCTCGTTGGTCACCGTCACCGCGAAGACCGGAACGACTGCGGACGGCAGACCGCAGATCAGCGCGATGATGGTGCCTTCAGGCACTCCCGGATTCATCGTTGAGCCTGCCTATCGCAAACTCGGATGGCATATCAGTGACACCCACGGGCTGACTTTCGACAACGCCCAGGTCCCTGAAGCCAATTTACTGGGCACCCAGGGGCATGGCTTCAAGCAATTCCTCAAGACGCTTGACGATGGTCGCATCGCCATCTCCGCGCTCGCCCTGGGCTGTGCTCAGCGAATGCTCGACGAGGCGACCGCGTATGCCGGCAGTCGCATTGCCTTCGGTCGCCCCATTGGGTCCAATCAAGGTGTGTCCTTTCAGATCGCCGACCTGGCGGTCAAGGTCGAAGCAGCCCGATTGCTGACGTACAAAGCGGCCTGGCTGAAGGATGAATGTGAAGCCGGTCGGCGCAGCGTGGGTGAGGTTAAACACGCTGCTGCGATCGCTAAGCTCTATTCGACTGAGGCAGCGATGGAGGCCACCCGGACAGCCACCCAAGTATTCGGCGGGAACGGGTTCATGGAGGAATACCCGGTGGCGCGGTTCTATCGCGACGCGAAGATCCTTGAAATAGGTGAGGGCACCTCGGAGATCCAACGCATGGTAATCGCCCGTGGACTAGGGCTCCCAGCGTGAGTGCTGTGGCAGAGTTGCGGGCCCGGCTTGATGCGGCTTACGCGGCCTCGGCACAGCCTACCCAGAAGGGGCGCGCACGACTCGACGAGCAAGGAAAACTGGCGGTCCGCGAGCGCATTGCGCTGCTGATCGACGAAGGCACCTTCGTGGAGGACGGCAGGCTCGCCAACGCGACGGCCGACGATCTGCCCGCCGACGGGGTGGTGACCGGGCGAGGTGAGGTCGACGGGCGGCCCGCGATCGTGGTGGCCAACGATCCCACGGTCAAGGCCGGCTCGTGGGGGCCACGCACCGTCGAGAAGATGATCCGGGCCACCGAGAGCGCCCTACGAGAAGAGCTGCCCATCTTCTGGTTCGTGGACTCGGCGGGCGCGCGGATCACCGACCAGGTGCAGCTTTTCCCCGGCCGGCGAGGGGCTGGCCGCATTTTCCACAACCAAGTCGCTTTGTCGGGCAAAGTTCCGCAGATCTGTTGCCTCTTCGGACCCTCGGCCGCAGGGGGTGCCTACATTCCCAGTTTTTGCGACGTCGTCGTCATGGTCGAAGGCAATGCGTCGATGTATCTGGGAAGTCCGCGGATGGCCGAGATGGTGATCGGCGAGCAGGTATCGCTGGACGACATGGGCGGGGCCCGAATGCACTGCACTGTCTCGGGGGTCGGCGACCTATTGGCCAGCGATGATGCCGACGCTATCGATCTCGCCAAGGTGTATTTCTCTTACATGCCGCAGAACTGGGCCGGCGCCACGCCTCGATATGACGTCGAAGAGCCTCGTTCGCCCCTTCGCCAGGACACCATCCCTGAGTCAGAGTCGGTCCCCTTCGACGTCCATGAGGTTATCGACGGGCTCATCGACGAAGACAGTTTCTTCGAGCTCAAAGAACTCTTCGCTCCGGAGTTAGTCATCGGCCTGGGGCGATTGGGTGGGGAAAGCGTGGGGGTGGTCGCCAACAATTCGAGCGTCAAAGGCGGTGTGCTCTTCAGCGACTCAGCTGACAAAGCAGCCCGCTTCATCTGGATGTGCGATGCCTACGGCATACCGCTGATCTATTTGGCTGACGTGCCTGGATTCATGATTGGGTCGGAGGTCGAGCGGGGCGGCATCATCAGGCACGGAGCCAAGATGGTCAGCGCGGTGGCGGATGCAACGGTGCCGCAGTTCTGCGTCGTGCTCCGCAAGGCCTATGGTGCGGGGCTCTACGCCATGGGCGGCCCCGGCTTCGGACCCGACGTCACGCTCGCCCTGCCGACGGCACGGATCGCGGTCATGGGGCCCGAGGCGGCGATCAACGCGGTGTATGCCGGCAAACTGGCCGCGATCAATGACCCGATCGAGCGGCAGGAGTTCGTGGAGGCCAAGAAAGCCGAGTACCTGCGCGACGTCGACCTAGAGCGACTGGCTGCCGATCTCGTGATCGACGCGGTCATCGAAGCCGACGTTCTGCGCGACGAACTCCTCCTCCGGGCGCGATATGCGTCGGGGCGTGAGCGGGGAGTCTCGAGCAGGCGGCGAGGAATTCCCCCCGTCTGACGGAGAGAAAAGACATATTTTGATGGTCAAATTACCCCCGGTGTTGCGACTCTTCGTAAGGGCCATAGTCTGGAATCTTCATCCATGAGCGAAGGAGAGCACATGAGCATCAACGACGACTCGACACTTCCGTCAGAGGGTAAGAAAGATGTCAGCTGGACGGACCTGGGGCAAGACCTCTGGGCCTACCTGACTGGTCGCGGTGCAGCGATCAACTACAGCTTCGTGGACATGGCCGTCGAGGTGCCTCGCGACACCGGTCCCGATGCTCCCCGTGCGACCTGGAAGGTCAACGGCACCCTCCGGATCACCACGAGCGATGACGAGTCTGCAGGCTCCGACGACCTGCGAGGCTGATCCACCATGCTTGAGCGCTTCAACATCGAGGCCGACATCGCCTTTTCTATGGAGCGGGGTGGCTTGGATGACCAGCAGCCGCAAACCGTGTCTGGGACGGTGACCGGATCAGGGCATCACATCGAGGTGTGTTGTGACGATGTAGGAGCGCTATCTTCTGGGTCCTCCGTCCGCGACGCGCGACAGATTGCTGCCGCGCTCGCGGGCGAGGGGCTCAGCGTCACGCTGGTGGGTAAGGACGGGCCCATCGTGACCATCGGCGACGTCAAGGCCGGGCTTCTGGCTCGCACCGCGACCCGTTCGCCGCATATTCGGATCGACAGCCTCAAGGCTGCAACAAACCTGGCAAGGTCTCGGGGCAAGGGTGAAGGCAGCCTGTTGCCGCCGCCTACTTTATGGCCCATCGCACCGACCTTCCGGTGGTCACGTCGACGCCCGACGACCACGCACGACCCGGCAGGCGGTGGACGACCACGGTTGGTCTTCTCCATGGGTGCAGCTGCGACATCCGGCGGGCAGCGCCGGGTCTTTGACCTGCCGAAGACTGGAACCTTGATCGGCAGCGACGAAACCGCAGACCTGCGCTTGAGCGGCGTCGACCCCGAGCAAGCGCGAGTGCGTCGGGACGCGGGCACCGACGAGTACATTCTGGTCACGATCGGCTCAGAAACCCCGACCAAAGTCAACGGCGTGAAGGTGACGACCGAGCAGGTGCTCCGCACCGGATCACGCATCGAGATCGGTTCTTGGACGATGATCTACTCTCGTGAAGAGTTTGCTGATCACGGCCGTCCTTACGGCGGCCGCGCAGGCGGAGAGTTCAGTCGTCAGCGCGACCAGCCGCGGCCCACCTACGAAAAATAGTCCGGCTAAGGCAAAAGGTCGTGCCACTGAAGGTCGAGTTGGTGGAGCAGGTTGCGTAGAAGGGGGAGGCTGACTCCGACGACTGCGTGGTAGTCGCCTTCGATGCCGGTGATGTAGGGGCCACCCAAGCCGTCAACCGTGAAGCCTCCCGCGACGTGTAATGGCTCGCCCGTTGCCACGTACGAGTCGATCTCGGCGTTGCTGAGATCGGCAAAATGCACGGTCGTTGAAGCCACACCGCTTGAGTCACGAAGGCCGTGCGCGGTCCGTCGGACGAGGTAGTGACCGCTGTGCAAGACGCCGCTGGAACCTCTTATGGCCTGCCAGCGCGCACGTGCGATCTCGGGTGTATGCGGCTTCCCGTGCACCTCGCCATCGAATTCCAAGACTGAGTCGCAACCGAGCACCACATCGGCTGCGTCGCTGCGCGACAGAGAGTCGGCAACCGCTAAGCACTTCGCTCGCGCAAGAACCTGTGCAACCTCGGTTGCCGAAAGTGGGCCACGCTCGCGCTCTAGATCGGCGATCACAGCGTCCTCGTCGACGTCAGAAACCATCACTCGCGGGGTCACCCCCGCTCGCGTAAGCGTGCCCAACCGGCCGGTGGAAGCCGACGCTAAGACAAAATTCACCACACGGACCAGGCTA
>JBBSVB010000039.1:0-12040 GCA_038233875.1 Actinomycetales bacterium
CTGTCCGCAGGCAGTTGCAGCTCAGGTTGTTGCGCGGCGACTTTGCGGAGTTCTTCCTCGGCTCGAGCCTGTCGTTCGTCGCGGAGCCTTCCGAGGGTTCTCCGGCCCAAGAAGGAGCCAAACGATGAAGCCGATCGTCGGGTTCAACAGGATGACCAGCGCCCAGGCCATTCCTGAGGATGGGCGCCGGTTCTCGGGGAAGACCCCGAGGGCGGCGAAGCGCAGGACAGCGTGAGCGACGAAGATGAGCAGCCCGATGATGAAGGGCCACGTCAACCACGACCAATCGACGCCATCATTCGAGGCGATTCGTGGTTGTCGCCGCGTGAAGCAAGCGCAAAGAGGCGTCTATGCAGGCAGTCTGCCGCACGGCCTAGACCTGTAGAGGCTGCCTCGTCGCGATGGATCTCCCTCGTCGCGGTGGAGCTGCCTACGCACCGTCGGGCTGGCGAGCCTCCGGCGAGGCGTCGTTCGTGTCGTCGAGGGGAGGCACCAGAGAAAGGTGCGTGCGCAACTGCGGCACCAACTCTTCGAGCAACTCGTCGAGGTCTCGAGGCGTGGGCACCGGATAGAAACCGGCGGCGTCGGGCGCTCGAAAGTAGAGCCCCGCCGACCGTTCGACACCGTCCACCTCGTGGCGCCACGGGAGGTAGATGATCTGGACCTGTTGCCCGTCGACGTCGATGTCTGCGGTCTCCGGCGACTCGTGTCGAGGGGGGAATGACAAAATCTTCGCCCCTGGTGGCTCGCTGGCATCGGTGACGTCCCCGGCGTGCTGATCCTTGTTCATGCGGCCTCCGCCCGTATGGTCTCTCTACTTTTCCATACTCCCAGGTCACCCGCGCAGTGGGTATGCCAAGGCGGGCTTTGGGGGCGACCCTCCGTCCCGCCGCCACGCCCACTGAAATCGGCTGTGGGGTTCACGTGAACCCGGTGGCCGCTTGGGACGGGCGTGTCGTCGGCACATTCGGTGACCCTGTGGACAACTTCAGCGCGCATCACCCGACATCGGCACAGTGGCCACATGCAATCGGACGTATGCGGATCGGTGCCGTTCCTGCGCCAATAAGGCCTCGCGGCCGGGATGACGAAACACCACCTCGACGGGTCGGCATACCACCGGCTGTTTGGGTGCGTCCGCGTGCCGGTTGAGATGCCGCTGACGCCGGAGCTTCTGGCGACTGCGGCCATGCTGGTGGTGTCGGATGGAGTGATCAGCCACCAATCCGCCGCCCGGTTGCATGGCGCCGTGGTCCCCGACGAACCGCGGACTCACGTCACCGTCGGACACGCGCGCGATCGCCGCCGCCGTGAGGGTCTGCGGGTCCATGTCAGCAGCGATCTGCATACGATCACCCGAGGGTTCTTGCCGGTGACGAGCCCTGCCCAAACTTTCTGCGACCTCGCCGACGAGCTGAATCTCGTCGACCTCGTCGTGTGTGGCGACTCACTCATCCAGCGCGGGTGCCTCAGCATCGATGCCGCTCTCGACGCGTCCCGCACGAAGCCGACCGGCGCGGTGACCCTGGCCCAACGAGCGGCTGACCTGCTGCGGCCCGGTGTTGAATCGCCGATGGAATCGCGAACACGACTGATGATGGTGCTCGCAGGGCTGCCGGAGCCGGTGGTGAATATGACGGTCCACGGCGACAACCGGGCTGTTGTCTATCGGCTGGACCTCAGCTATCCGGAGCTGCGTCTGGGCGTCGAATATGACGGACGCCAGCACGCCGAAGACGCGCGGCAGTGGGGCCACGACCTGACTCGGCGTGAGTGGTTTGACGGCCGGGGGTGGCGACTGCTGGTGCTGCGAGCGACCGACGTCTACGACACCCCTTGGGAGACTGCGCGTCGGATCGCTGCCGTCATGGCCACTCGAGGCTACGAGAAGCCGCTGCCTTTGCGGCCACCTGCTGGGTTTGCGCTGCACTTCCCGGGGAGTCCCTGGAAGGTTGCGCGCGCATCGTGAATTCGTCCTGACGACTCACCCGTCGGACTCGGCCCACGGGTTCACGTGAACCCGTGGGCCGCTTTTGGCGGGCGTGTCGCCGGCACAAAGCCCCCTGGGTGACGCTCGGGATTGCCGAGCTGGGTGACGCTCGGGATTGCCGCCGTGCGAAGAGATCGGGCACGCTGACGGGGTGGGCAGACTTCAAGACACGCTTGACCGGCACGTCAACGACGGCTCGGCACCGGGGGCGGTCGCCGCCCTGGGGTATGCCGACGGCCGGCTCGAGGTGGCCGCCGCCGGTGACCTAGCGCTGGACTCGATCGTGCGTATCCAATCGATGACCAAAGCCGTGACCTCCGTGGCTACGTTGCGACTCGTCGAGCAGGGGCGGCTCAACCTCGACGACCCGGTGCACCGGTGGCTGCCGGAGCTCGCCGAGCGGCAGGTCCTACGCACCCCGACGGCCGGCCTCGACGACACCGTCGCCGCCAAGACCCGCATCACCGTCGAGCATCTGCTGACCAACACGTCCGGATACGGCATGGCCCTGGAGCCCTCGCCGCTCCAAGACGCCATGCGCGACAACAAGACTGAAGCCAACGCAGACCCGGTCGCACTCGGGGCCGACGAATGGGTGGCCGCACTCGCCGACCTGCCGTTGGCCTTCGAGCCGGGCACCGGGTGGCGCTATCACCACAGCTTCGGGCTCCTCGGTGTGCTGCTGTCCCGCCTGGTCGGTCGGCCGCTGGGGGAGCACCTACGGACCGATGTCTTCGGTCCCCTGCACATGCCCGACACTGGGTATGCGGTCCGGCGGGCCAATGCGCGCAGGCTCGTGGCGGCATACCGGCGTCGTGACGATGGCACCTTCGAGCAGGTCGATCCCGCCGGGAAGGGGTTCTACCTCGAGCCCAGCCACCTCGAAACGTCGCACGCCGAGTTGGTGTCGACCCTCGCCGACTACTGCGTCTTCGCAAGCATGCTGGCCAGCGGCGGCATCCACAAGGGAGGGCAGTTCGTCGACCCGAGGTTGCTCGCACGGATGACCAGCGACCAGGTGCCCGAGGCCGCCAAAACCCCCGAAAGTTTCTTTCCCGGATTCTGGGAAGGCATGGGCTGGGGGTACGGCGTCACAATCGAGACCGCAGGGGCACACACCGGTCGTTATGGCTGGTCAGGCGGCTTGGGCACCGACTTTTTCGTCGGTCCTGGCGGGTCATTCGGAGTGGTGCTGACTCAGGTCGAGATGGACGGCCCGCTCTTCACACTGTTCGGCGACGTGGTGGCTCTTCAGCAGTAGATCGGCGTCGTGCCCGCACGCTTCTGCTGACCCGTGTGGCGGCATACACGATTGCGATGGCCACGAAGGCGGTCAGGGCCAAACCCGAGCCAGCCGCAGCGGCGAGCCCGGCCTGCCACACGGCAAAGCCGATCGTCGAATAGATCAATGCCCACGCCGCCGCGCCGGGAAGTTGGGCCAGGCTGAACCACGCCCACCTGATCCGCATCACCCCGGCCGCGGCCAACACCAACGTCTGAAATCCGACGGTCAGGTAGCAGAGCGGGACGACCACGAGCCCCCAGCGTTGCAGCGATCGGCGACCACGAGCGAGCCCGTCACCCTGCAGCCACGCGTGGACCGAGGCTTGCCACCCGTCTGTCGGAGCAGTGTGGCTCAGCGCGCGCTCGGTGACCGCGCGGGCGATCCAGTAGGTGAGTTGGCCCCGCCCCATAGCGACCAGCAACAACACCACAAAGGTGATGACGAAGCCTTGGTCGTCCCACCACTGCGGCATGGCCGAATCATGCCACGACGCGGCGTAGGAGTAGGCCTTTGGGCAAGGGGAGCGAAAGGTCGGGCGGTGCGGCAGACTGACGCGTATGACTGACTCGCCCGTCACCACGCTGCTCATTTTGGGCGCATCCGGTGACCTCACCAGCCGACTGCTTCTCCCCGGACTCGGATCGCTGCTGGCGGTGGAGCCCGAGCGCCGGGTGCGTGTGGTCGGCGCTGACCGCTCGGAGTTAACGGAGGGAGACTGGCACGCCAAGATTCGCGTGGCGCTCGAGGCTGGCGAGGTGCCAAACGACCGTATCGACACGCTGCTGACCACCGCCGAATACGTGAAGTCGGACCTGCTCGAGCCTGATCAGTTGGCCACGCTGCTCGGTGCGCAGGCCGGGCCGCTGGTGCTCTACTTCGCGCTCCCGCCCCAAGTCAGCGTCAAGTTGTGCGCCCTGCTGGAGACCATCGACTTGCCGCGGGGGACGCGGCTGGCGCTGGAAAAGCCGTTCGGTCACGACCTCGATGCGGCGCGTGCGCTCAACGCCCAGTTGCTGCGGGTGGTGCCCGAGGAGCAGATCCACCGGGTCGACCATTTCCTCGGTGTGAACACGGTGCTGAACCTGATCGGCATACGTTTTGCCAACCGTCTTTTGCAGCCGATCTGGTCCGCCGAGCACATTGACTCTGTCGAGATCACGTATGACGAGACGTTGGCCCTGGAGGGTCGCGCCGGGTACTACGACAAGGCCGGTGCGCTGGTCGACATGCTGCAGTCGCACCTGCTGCAGATCCTGGCTCTCTTTGCGATGGAGGCGCCGTCGGTCTTGACCAGCGTCGAGGTGCAGGCGTTGAAGGCCCAGGTGCTGCGCGCGACGAAGGTTTGGCAAGACGACCCCACCACGGGATCACGACGCGCGAGGTATGCCGAGGGCCAGTTCGACGGCCGGGAGGTGTCGGATAACGCGTCGGAGGACGGGGTCGACGCGGCCCTAGAGACCGAAACGTTGGCCGAGGTAAAGCTCGCAGTTGAGAACGCCCGCTGGTCCGGAGTGCCGTTCACGCTGCGCAGTGGCAAGGCCCTCGGTGATCTGTCGAAGCGGATCGTCGTGAACTTCAAGGCTCCGGCCCACGTGCCCACCGGGCTGCGCGACGTGCCTGAGCCCGACCGGTTGACGCTCGACCTCAAGCCAGGGGCGGTGACGCTGGAGTTGTCGATGAACGCCGAGGGCGACCCCTTCCACCTGGAGCAGAAGGAGCTGAAGGCTGAGCTCGGTAAGGCGCGCATGCTGCCGTACGGCGAAGTCTTGGCCGGCATCTTCGACGGCGACCCGTTGCTGTCGATCCGCGGCGATGTGGCCGAGGAGTGCTGGCGCATCATGACGCCGGTGTTGGCATCGTGGCGCAAGGGTGAAGTCGCCCTCGACACCTACCCCGCAGGCAGCGCTGGCCCGTCCAGGTGGCACGACAACGGACCAGCTACCAGCCACTAACGACCACCCGCCAGAGCAAGGCCGCTGCATACGACCAGTCCCGGCGACACGCCCGCCAAAAGCGGCCACAGCGTTCACGTGAACCCGACAGCCGATTTAAACGGGCGAGGCGTCGGCACCTAAGGCGACCGCGGCACTTCATCTGGCCTGGGAATATGCCGACATGACCGAGATCCTCATCACTGCCGCCGCAATCTTCGGCTTTGCCCTCGTCTCTAGGCCACTGGCGACGTCACCGATCACCGCACCGATGGTCTTCACCACCGTCGGGCTGATCGTGGGCAGCGCCGGGCTCGCCTGGTTTGACCTCAGCGTCGACGGCGAGGCACTGTCGGTCATCGTCGAGGCGACGCTGGTGTTGGTGCTCTTCACCGATGCGGTGCGGATCAACATTCCGAGGCTGCGCCAAGACATCGGCATCCCGGTCCGCCTGCTTGGAATCGGCCTACCGCTGACCCTCTTCGCGGGGACCGTCGTCGCCGCCATGATATTCCCTAGCCTGTCGTGGGCCGAGGCGCTGCTTCTCGCGGCGGTGCTCACCCCCACCGATGCCGCGCTGGGCCAAGCCGTGGTCAGTGACACCCGGCTGCCGGTGAGGGTCCGACAAAGCCTCAACGTGGAGAGCGGACTCAACGATGGCTTGATGGTCCCGATCGTCACGGTGGCGATCGCGCTCGCCGCTAGTGAGGGGGGCGGGTCCCGCAACTGGGGTGCCTTCGCGGCGGAGCAGATTGGCTTCGGCCTCGTATGCGGAGTCCTAGCCGGAGCGCTCGGCGGCCTCCTGCTCGACCGTTTCGCCTCGGCCGGGAGGGTCGAAGGCGTCTACCGCCAACTCGCGACGGTGGCGATCGCGGCCATGGCCTACGCGGGAGCCGAGGCATTGGGCGGTAACGGGTTCGTGTCCGCGTTCACGGCCGGAATGACCTTCGGGGTGGTCGCGGCAGGGCAGTGCACCGACGTTCAAGACTTCACCCAGGACGAGGGCGATTTCCTGACGGCGATCACCTTCATCTTGTTTGGCGCGGTCATCGCCGGGCCGCTGATGGGCCCGATGTCTTGGCCGGTCATCGGGTATGTCGCGGCGAGCCTGACCGTCGTGCGGATCGTGCCGGTCGTGTTGGCTTTGCTCGGCTCGGGCACGTTGCTGCAGACCAAACTCTTTATCGGGTGGTTTGGTCCGCGAGGGCTGGCGTCGATCCTCTTCGCCCTGTTGGTGATGCAGGAAGTGCAGGGCGACGGTGCAGAACTCATCGTCACGGTGGCTCTGTGGACGGTGCTGGTCAGCGTCTATGCGCACGGCCTGACCGCCGGTCCGTGGGCCAAGCGGCTCGGTGACGCCTTGTCGCAGATGCCTGACGATCAGGCCGAAAACATGGATTCGCCCGTCCACCCGACGCGGCGCACCCTGGACCCCGGCGGCCAATGACCGGCGGCGCAACCTGGACCCCGGCGGCCAATGACCGATGTGCTCGCGCCTTGCGGTTTGCAGGCGGGGGAGTGCGCGCACAACGGTCATCAGTGAGGGGGTAATCAGGGGTGGCCCTGATAGAAGTGGCGCAGGATTCGGCATACGGTGATGGGTATGGCAACCCCACTATCGCGTCCGCAACACAACAAGATCATCGCCGGTGTATGCGCTGGCCTAGCAGAACGTTTCGGCATCAGCCCCACCCTGGTGCGCATTCTCGCCGTGGCCTCGTGCATCCTGCCTGGCCCACAGGTCTTGGCCTACATCGCCGCCTGGATCATCGTGCCTAAGCGCGAGGGCTTCTAGACGTTCGGTCCTTTGAACATTGAGGTCCGCTAAACATCGTCGCCCCAGGGCATGTCGCGGATGATCTCGCGCGGACGAGCCATGGTGTAGAAGAAGGTCAGCGAGGCAATCGAGCACGCCACCATGATCGAAGCCATCGGCACCGCGCTCGCGGCGTTGAAGGCACCCGAGATGGGGGAGACGATCGCGCCGAAGGTGAAGTTGCTGGCACCCAGCACGGCAGCGGCAGCACCGGCGCGCAAGCCGTGCTCGCTCAGCGCGATGACGGGGGAGTTGGGCATCACAAAGCCCACGACACCCATCACCAGCACCACTCCTCCGACGATCGGCCAGACCCCGAAGTCCAGCAGGGAGACCGCTAGCAGCGACGAGGTCAGCACCACCATCACCGGCAACGCGATCATCATGATCCGAGCCGGGTGGACGCGCTTGACTAGCGAGCCGTTGATTTGGCTCGTGATCGTCAACGAGCCAGCACCAGCGGCGAAAACCAGCGCATACTGCTGCACGCTCATGCCGTAGAGGTCCTGAAAGATGAACGTGGCGCTCGAGATGTAGGCAAACAGCGAGCCCATCGCAGTGCAGGCGGTCAGGACGAGCCCGACATAACGGCGGTCACGCATGAGCACGCCGTATGACGCGAAGGCGGGCCGCGGACCGGCGGCGGTGCGGCGGTTGACCGGGAGCGTTTCCTTGACCCGGAATACCGACAGGATCACCAGGGCGAAACCGAAGACAGCCAGTCCCCAGAAGATGCTGCGCCATTCCCAGAAGTGCAAGAACTGAGCGCCCAGGGTGGGGGCCAAAATCGGAGCAACGCCAACAATCAGGAACAGCCGAGAGATGAAGGTCGCCATCTGCGATCCGCTGTAGAGGTCGCGAACCATTGCCTGGCTGAGCACCATTCCGGCGGCAGCGGTAAAACCTTGCAGGAACCGGAGCAACAGCAGGGTCTCGATGGTGCCGGTGAGGGCGATGGCGACCGAGGCCACGATATACACACTCAGAGCGGTGAGTAGGGGGATCCGGCGGCCGATGTTGTCCGACACCGCGCCGATGGTGAGCTGGCCCAAGCCGAGCCCGACCAGCGTGGCCGTCAACGTCAATTGAACGGTGGCTTCGGTGGTGCCCAAGTCGCTGACCACCGCCGGGAACGCCGCCAAATACATGTCGATCGTCAGCGGACCGATGGCTACGAGCGCGCCAAAGAGCAGAATCCGCGAAAGCATCGACGGGCCGTCGCTGGCGGTCATGGGCGACGGCCCGGCACCCCCGGTGGTGGGAGGTGCCGCGCCTTCGACGGTTGCGGGCTGTGAAGCCAGCGGTTGAGTCAGGGGTTCACGCAAAGTCACTCTGATGCCAAGGTGACACGCGGGGGTCCGTATTCCGTGAGGTCGCTCACGTCGGTCGAATCCGCGACGTCGACCGAAGCAGCGGCGGGCTCCTCGTCCAGCTTCACTGCGATGACGCCGCTGAGGATGATCGCGCCCCCCAGGAGTTGGATGAGACCAGGCAGTTGACCGAGTAGCAGCCAGGCGAATAGGACCGCAAAGAGCACCTCGGTGAGCCCGAAGAAGGAGGCCATCTTGGAGCCGATGGCGCGGGTGGCGATCACGCCGAGCCCGTACGCGATGGCAGCGGCAGCCACCCCCATACCGAGCAGGCTCACCCAGAACGGCGTCACGTCACCGGCCAGCACCACGGGGGAAGCGTTCCAGCGCCAGTCGACCAGTCCGACGGCGCCAGCCCCGAAGAGCGCGACGGTGCCCATCATCAGGCCCCCAGTCGCGATGGCCAGAGGCGGGGTGTCGTGGCTGTCGTCAGCAGAAACGATGAAGTATGCCGCGAGTCCGGTCGCCGCGAAGAGGCCCCAGAGCACACCGATCACGCTGATCGAACCGGCGCCGAAGACGTCGAGCACCAGCGCCAAGCCGACCACGGCGAGGAAGACCCCGACGATGGTGAGGGTGCGGGGCTTCTGGCCGTGACGCAGCCACAGGTAGAGGACGACCAGCAGGATCCCCAAGTACTCGAGCATCAAAGCGATGGCAGCCGGGATGTGTTGCACCGCTTGATAGAACGCGACCTGGGCGACACCGACGCCGAAGACTCCGAAGATCACGATGGATGGAACGCCGCGACGCAGTGTGTGCCACTTGCCGTGCATGGCGATTGCGGCCGGGATGGCCAAGACCAAGGATCCGATAAGGACGCGGACCGCCACAGCTGCGACGGGGCTCCATCCTGCATCGAGCAAGGACTTGCCGAAGGCGCCGGCGGTGCCGAAAGCTGCCGCCGAGATGAGCGCAAGGCTGAAACCTTGTTTGATTGAAGGCGTGCTGGTTACGGTCATCATTCCTCCTCAGGAGGTTGGGGTCGGTTTCGACAGATCGTCAGGTGTCATTCGCGTTACACTCATGACGATACAACCGTGAAACGTCAGGAGTCAACATGGTCTTTGCTCATGACACGGAAGAGGCGCTGCAGAGCGCCGCAGCGTTGGTCAACACGGCTCAAACCCCCGATGCGCTCATGTCGGTCGAGGATCTATCGACGTTCTACGTCGAGCAAGGGTGGAAGGGGCGGCACGCCGAAGACCCCGAAGAGTTGGAGCAGGTTCGCGCGCTTCGGCCCACGTTGCGCCGCATGTGGTTAGACGACACGCAGGCCCAGGTGGACTGCATCAACGGGATGCTCCGCAAGGCTTCAGCCCTGCCCCAAGTGGTGCGCCACGACGAGTTCGACTGGCATCTACACGCCACCACGCCGCAGGAGCCGCTGGCCACGCGGATGGCCGTCGAGGCGGCGATGGCGATGGTCGACGTGATCCGGATGGGCGAGACCGAGCGGCTGAAAATGTGCGATGCCGAGGGCTGTGAGCACATCTTCGCTGACCTTTCGCGCAACCGCTCGCGGCGATACTGCAGCGTTTCGTGCAGCAACCGGATGGCCGCTGCGGCATACCGGACCCGGCAGAATGATGCCGAAGAAACCCCAGCAGTCGATGAATCCACCCCCACCCCCCACCAGGAGCCCTAGATGGCGTCGAAGCAATGGTCGTTGGACACCCGGACCGTGGCGTTGGGCCGACCGGCCCACACCGCGGGCGCTCCGGTCAACGAGCCGATCACGATGACCTCGACCTACCAAGCAGGCTCAGATCTGATCTATGCGCGCGTCGGCAACCCGACGTGGGACGCCTTCGAAGAGGCGGTCGGCGGGCTGGAAGGTGGCCGGGCGTTGGCGTTTGCTTCGGGTCTGGCGGCTATTTCGGCGGTCGTGGCCCAGGTGCCGCACGGTGGGGTCGTAGTGACGCCGCACCACGCCTACAGCGGGACCACTGGTTTGTTGGCCGACCTGGCCGCTATGGGGGCAGTGGTGGTGCGCGGCGTGGATATCTCGGACACCGATGAGGTCCGCGCAGCGCTCACGCAGGAGCCTGTAGCAAGTTTGCTGATCGCCGAGTCGCCGACCAATCCGATGCTCGAAGTGGCTGACCTGCCGGCGGTCATCGGCGCGGCTCACGAGGTGGGCGCGATGGTGATGGTGGACAACACCTTCGCGACTCCCTTGTTGCAGCGCCCCTTGGAGGACGGCGCGGACGTGGTCATTCACTCGGCGACTAAAGCGATCTCGGGCCACTCCGACGTGATTCTCGGCGTCACGGTCACACCCGACACCGAGCCTGGCCGGGCGTTGGGGGAGCGTCTGCATACCCACCGGACGAGTCGCGGGGCCATCCCCGGGCCGATGGAGGTGTGGTTGGCGCTGCGCGGTATGCGGACGCTGGCGGTGCGGATCGAGCGCAGCGGTGCCAACGCGGCAGCGCTGGTGGAGCGGCTGCGCGAGCACGCCGGGGTTTCTAAGGTGCGCTACCCCGGGTGGGGGTCGATCGTGGCGATCGAGATCCCCGGCCGTGAAGGGCTCAGTGGGGCCGACGCCGCGGATGCCGTCTGCGGGCGGTGTGAGCTGTGGACTCACTCGACCAGCCTGGGCGGGGTGGAGTCTCAGATCGAACGGCGGCGGCATCATACGGCTGAGGTTGAGAGCGTGCCCGATAATCTGCTGCGCCTCTCGGTGGGCATCGAGAACCTCGAAGACCTCTGGGCCGACCTCGACGCAGCGCTCACCGGTTGAGCCAGCGTGCCGAGTTTCTCGTCCCGTGCCGACCTGCAACTGAGCACACAACGCGAAACTCGGCACACGAGTCGATACGCGGAGTGGCAGGATCACCCCATGACCATGTATGCCGTTTTGTACACCTACTCCGACGATGTGGCCGGGCGTGATGAGCACCGACCCGCGCACCGCGAATTTCTCGGGGACCTCGCCAGCGACGGGACGCTCCTCATGAGCGGACCCTTCCCCAGGACCGAGACCGCCGGGGCGCTGCTCGTGCTCGACGCCACCAGCAGCGACGAAGTTCGTGAGCTATTGCGCGAGGACCCGCTGCAACAACAGGGTCTCGTGGAGGCTGTCGACGTCCGCGAGTGGACGCCGGTGCGCGGTGCCTGGATGCCTCACGTCGAAGCCCTTAGTTGGAAGGGCACGTCGGTGGACTAGGCGCTCGGCTCGGACGTGACGTACGTGCCCGCCTTGCCGGTGAGCAACTCGGCGGCCGCGCTCAAGGTGCCGATCGCCGCAGCTCTGCCCTTGGCGCTGCCCTCGACGAAACGGCATACGGCCTCGACTTTGGGGCCCATCGAACCGGCCGGGAAGTCCATGGCCCGCAACTCCTGCGGCGTCGTATGCCGAATCGGACGTTCATCGCCCGTTCCGAATCCGCGCGTCACGTGCTCCACGTCGGTCAGCACCAGCAGCCGGTCAGCCTGCAACCGGCCCGCAAGCAACGCCGCCGACAGGTCTTTGTCGATGACGGCCTCGACACCCGCCAGGTCACCCGACGACGTGCGCACCACCGGCACCCCGCCGCCTCCAGCGCACACCACGATGATGCTCTCGTCGAGCAGATGGTCGATGAGGTGGGTTTCGATGACTTCACGCGGCCGAGGTGAGGGCACAACCCGGCGCCAGTGTGC
>JBBSVB010000040.1:0-11934 GCA_038233875.1 Actinomycetales bacterium
CAACACCCGGCACCGCCGGTCCAACTGGAAAGCAAGTGCAGTTGCACTGACGATCTGCCCGCAGTGCCAGGCGCAGACTCAGCCTCACCGCGCGTGCCCCTCCTGTGGCACCTACGGTGGCCGTCACTACGACGCCGCCGAGCGCACCGAGCACCAGGGCTGACCTGACTCGCCGGCCCATGCTGAGTCAGACCAGGCCCCTGGTTGAAGAGAACCCGCCGTACGTGTCGCGTCCGCTTGCAGATCTGCATGCTTACCTTGATCCGGTGATCGGTGGCTCGTGTGAGCGAGCCTTACTCCGCCGTGCCATGACGCATCGTTCGTACGCTTACGAGCACGACAACGCTCCGCACAACGAGCGCTTGGAGTTCTTGGGCGACGCGGTGCTCGGTGTTGTAGTCACGGACGCGCTGTACCGCCGCAATCCCGACCTGCCCGAGGGCCAGCTGGCCAAGCTTCGCTCGGCCGTGGTGAACACGCGTGCCCTGGCCCACGTGTCGGCAAAGGTCGACCTGGGCTCGTTTGTGCTGCTCGGGCGCGGCGAAGAAGCCACCGGCGGACGGGAGAAGGCCAGCATCTTGGCTGACACCACCGAAGCCCTGATCGGCTGCGTCTACATCTCGCGGGGCATGAACGCGGCTTCTGCGTTGGTGCTTCACTTGTTGGACTCCTTGATGGCAGAAAGCGCCCAGTGGGGCGCCGCCTTAGATTGGAAGACGAGCCTGCAGGAATTGGCCTCGACGGCCGAGTTGGCGGGCCCGGAGTACGTCGTGGAGAGCGAGGGGCCCGACCACGACAAAACGTTCACCGCCCAAGTGCTCGTGGGGGCCGAGGTGGTCGGCACGGGGGAAGGTAGCTCGAAAAAAGCAGCCGAGCAGTTGGCGGCCCAGGAAGCGTGGAACGTGTTGACCGCTCGCGCGGCCGCAGTTCTCGGAGCGCCTACTGCGGTTGCGCCGGAGGGGAGCGACGCCACGCTTGCTGACCAGGCCGAGCACGACGCTGCCGAGGATGACCGCACTTCGGCGACCTGATGGACACGTCTTCGTCTGCCTATGCCTGAACTCCCCGAGGTTGAAGTGGTCCGGCGCGGTGTAGCCGAGCACGTCGTAGGACGCACTATCGCCACTGCAGACATCCGAGGCGGCCGGGTTGCCCGACGCCACGGGCCGGGACCTGTTGATCTCGCCGACCGTATCCGTGGGGCTACCGTACGGGTCGCCGATCGGCGCGGGAAATACCTATGGCTGGTGCTAAGTCAGCCGCGCGAAGACCCGGTCGCATTGGTCATCCACCTGGGGATGAGCGGCCAACTGTTGGTGCAGTCCAGCGCGCAGCCGGAGCCCAAACACACCCACGCTTCGTTCGCCTTCGACGACGCGAGCGGGCTCTTGCGATTCGTCGACCAGCGGACTTTCGGCGGCCTGTCGCTAAGCGAGTTGCTGCCCGACTCCACCCACCCGTGGGGCATCCCGTCCTCGATAGCCCACATTGCTGCTGACCCACTCGAGTCGGCGTTCGACCAGGGGGCCGTCATCGCGACCCTGAAGCGTCGGCATACCGCGATCAAGCGCTCGCTGCTGGACCAAAGGCTAGTGAGTGGGATTGGCAACATTTACGCCGACGAAGCGCTGTGGCGGGCGGGAGTCCACGGACGCCGCACGTCGGACTTGCTGACCAAGCCGACACTTCGGCGGGTTTTGGACCAGGCCGCCGACGTCATGAACGCCGCACTGATGGTCGGAGGCACCAGCTTCGACGCGCTCTACGTCAACGTCAACGGCGCGAGTGGCTACTTCGACCGATCTCTGGATGCCTACGGACAAACGGGCCGGCCTTGTGGCCGATGCGGTGCCGCGATCCGGCGTGCAGAGTTTATGAATCGCTCGTCGCATTACTGCCCCCGCTGCCAGCCCGCGCCTCGTGCGCGCCGGTAGCTGCCCAACTCGGGTATCTGCATACCCAGCAGCCTCAGCGCTCGTGTAGACATGTTGCACGGACCCACCATCGCTGTACGTACACGCCATGAGCGTAGATGCAGACCATCGCTCTGTAGCGCGATGTTCTGTCCTTAATGAAGCCGCGAGGGCGCAAGGTGAGTGCGGCCACTTGCAGCCACCGCCAGGGCTACATTTGGTCGTATGGAGAGTGCGGGGCAGGACGTGCAGTCGAGCGTCGAGGGGACCAGCCGTGCGTTGATCTTTGTGCGCGGACGAGTCCAAGGTGTGGGGTTCCGCTGGTGGACTCGGGCTCGGGCCCTCGAAATCGGCCTGGTGGGGCACGCGCGAAACCTCGGTGACGGGCGAGTGGAGGTCTGCGCCCAAGGGACACGTATGCAGATAGATGCGTTGCGCGTGGCCTTGGACCCAGACGTCTGCCCACCATCGCGACCGGGACGGGTGGAGGGGCTGACGGTGCAGTGGCATGAGCCGCGAGCCCAACTCGCCGGTTTCGTCGAGCGTTAGGCAACACACCGGCGGGTAGTCTGACGCCGGAGCCAGGCGTAGGCGATGGGATCGCCAATGCCGACGAAGAGGCCGGCCGACATCACGAGGGAGCAGCGCGCACGTGTACGTGAAGAGCCTGACCCTGCGCGGCTTCAAGTCGTTTGCCTCAGCGACGACCCTGCGTCTCGAGCCTGGCATCACCTGCATCGTGGGCCCCAACGGCTCGGGCAAGTCGAATGTGGTCGACGCGCTCGCCTGGGTCATGGGCGAGCAAGGCGCAAAGAGCCTGCGCGGCGGCAAGATGGAAGACGTGGTGTTCGCCGGGACCACGGGCCGTCCGCCGTTGGGGCGGGCCGAGGTGTCGATGACCATCGACAACACCGACGGTGCGCTTCCGATCGACTACACCGAGGTGACCATTACCCGGACGATGTTCCGTAACGGCGGCTCTGACTACGCCATCAACGGCACCTCGTGCCGGTTGCTGGACATTCAAGAACTCCTCTCTGACTCTGGCATCGGCCGAGAGATGCACGTCATCGTCGGCCAAGGTCAGTTGGATCAGGTGCTGCGGGCCACCCCCGAAGAACGGCGCGGGTTTATCGAGGAAGCTGCCGGGGTGCTCAAGCACCGCAAGCGCAAAGAACGGGCGCTGCGCAAACTCGAAACGATGGAGCTCAACCTCACCCGCCTCGGTGACCTCACCACCGAGATCCGCCGCCAACTCGGACCGCTGGGACGCCAAGCCGAGACCGCACGGCGAGCGGTCGGCATACAAGCCGATGTGCGTGATGCTCGGCTGCGCTTGCTGGCCGACGACCTCTCGATCGCAACTACCGAGTTGAGCAGCGAAATCGCCGCAGAAGCCGCCCTGCTGGAGCGCCGCACCCAGTGTGAGCGAGCGTTGCGCGAGGTGACCGCCGAGGTGGATTCGGCTGAGGCCCAAAGCGCTGAGACAGCCCCGGCGCTGAGCGCTGTCCAAGACACGTTCTATGCCGCATCGGCCCTCGTTGAGCGACTGCAATCGACGCAGGATCTGGCGACGGAGCGGGCCCGGTTGATGGCTTCGGAAGCTGATGACGTCGCTGCGTCGGCGTCACCCACTCCCGGGGGGCGTGACCCCGAGCAACTCCTCGCCCAGGCTGCTTCAGTGCGGGCGCAGGAGACCCGACTCCAAGACCTGGTGACGCAGGCGGCTGGGGCGCTGGAGGTCGCCGAGGCAGACAGACGCGATGCCGAGGCTGCGCACGCTGCAGAGCAAGGCAGAATCGCGAAAGTGTTGCAGGCGGCCGCCGATCGCCGAGAAGACTTGGCGCGCTTGGCGGGGCAGGTCGCTGCCCGTCGCTCACGGCTCGAAGCCGAGGGGGCCGAGTTGGGGCGGCTGCGGGGCACCGAAGACGGAATCGCAGCCAGGGCCAAGGCGGCGCAGCAGCAGTTCGCCGCTCTCGAGGTCACCATCGCCACCGCCGAGCACGGAGAAGAAGGGCTCGACGAGGCCTACGAAGCTGCCGAAGAGGCTCGCGTCCAGGCCCAGGAACGCCTCGACACATGGCGCGAATCGCTGCGGACAGCCCAGGGCAAGGTCTCGTCCTTGCAGGCGCGCTGTGAAGCGTTGGAGATGAGCCTGCTGCGCAAAGACGGTGCGGCCGCGCTGATGCAATCCGGTGAGAGCGCGGGCATTCGCGGCACGCTCTCCTCGATGATTACCGTGGACGCTGGGTATGAAGCCCACGTCGCGGCCGCCCTCGGGTGGGCCGGCGACGCCTTGGTGTTGGACTCGCTGCAGCAAGCCGGCGCCGGCCTGGACTGGCTGCGCGAGCACGAGCAAGGCCAAGTGGCCATGATCATCACCAGCCAGCCCGAGCAGGGCGATCAGGCCAATACTGGCGCACTACCACAGGGAGCGACGTGGGCGACCGACGTCGTTGCTGCCACCTCGGACTCTGTCATCGCGGCGATCCGACACCACCTTCGAGATGTTGCGCTGGTCACCACCACGGCTCAGGCACACGAGCTCGTGGCCGCTGACCGAGGCAGCCATCTCATCGCCGTGACCGCTGATGGCGACGTGTATGGCGCCGCGTGGGCTCGTGGCGGCAGTTCGAGCGGCCCGAGCGCCATCGAGCTCGAGTCCGCCCTGGAGCAAGCGCGCTCGACTAGGGACGTCGCCACGGCCGACGTGGAGCGGGCCGGCTTCGAACTCACCAGACACACCGACACTCACGCCCAGGCCACCACGGCTGCCGAGCGAGCCCTGGAGGAGTTGCACCAGTCCGACGCGTCGATGGCTGCGGTGGCAGAGCAGTTGGGTCAGCTCGGGTCCAGCCTGCGCGGGGCTTATGCCGAACGCGATCGCACCCAGGCGTCGATCGCTAAGGCCGTCGCCTCCATTGAGGCTGGCCAAGTCGAGTTGCGGGAATTGGAACAACGCCTCTCCCGAGCCCAAGTGGATGCTCAGGCCCTTAGTGGATCAGGCGTTCGCGACGCTGATGACCAAGAGCACCTCGACGCCCAAGAGCCTGTTGATGCTCGCGCGGCACTGGCCGAGGCCACAGCCCGCGCTCGCACCCACGAAACCGAAGCCCGCCTCACGTTGCGGACGGGGGAGGAGCGCGCCAATGCCCTCCGCGGTCGCGCTCAGTCGCTGGAGGCGGCCGCCCGCAACGAAGTCAGCGCTCGAGACAAGGCGCGCGCCCGGGCCCGGCAACGCGACCAAGCGATGACGGTCGCGTCTGCGGTGGCGACAGCTGCGGCATACCTTGTGGGGTGCACCGGCAATCTGGCCACGGTGGCCAACACTGTGCGCACCTCGCTCACAGCGGCGCAGTCGGAACGGGATCAGCGTCTGGTGGCGGCTCGGGCCCGTTCCCGCGAGTTGAACGATCAACTGCGGGATCTGACCTCCTCGGTGCACCAAGACGAAATTGCTCGGGCCGGGCAACGGCTACGCATCGAGACATTGCACGCGCGATCACTGGACGGGCACGGCGTCGACCCCGAAACCTTGCTGCGCGAATACGGCCCCAACCAGCCGATCCCGGTGTTGGACCCTAAGACCGGAGCCCAAACCCAGGAGGGGGACACCCCTGGGGAGGGTGATGTCGTGCCGTTCGTGCGGGTCGAGCAGGAGAAGCGGCTGCGCTCAGCGGAGCGCAAACTGGCCTCGTTGGGTCGGGTCAACCCCTTGGCGCTGGAAGAATTCGCTGCCCTCGAGGAACGGCATACGTTCCTTACATCGCAGGTCGACGACTTGCGACGATCCAAAGTCGACCTGTTGGACATCGTCAAAGAGGTCGACGAGCGAGTCGAGCGAGTCTTCGCCGAAGCGTTTGCCGACACCGCAGCCCAGTTCGAGGGCGTCTTCTCGCGGCTTTTCCCCGGAGGAGAGGGCAAGTTGATCCTCACCGAGCCCGACAACATGCTGACCACCGGGATCGAGGTCGAAGCCCGGCCACCCGGCAAGAAGATTAAGCGCCTTTCATTGCTCTCTGGCGGTGAGCGGTCCCTGACCGCTGTGGCGCTCCTGGTGTCCATTTTCAAAGCCCGACCCAGCCCGTTCTACATCATGGACGAGGTCGAAGCCGCGTTGGACGACACCAACCTGGGGCGATTGATCACATTGTTCGAGGAGTTGCGCGACTCCAGCCAACTCATCGTCATCACCCACCAAAAACGCACGATGGAAGTGGCCGACGCGCTGTATGGCGTGTCGATGCAGGGCGACGGGGTAACCACAGTGATCTCGCAACGGTTGCGAGAGCCGGAGCAAGCGCAGGCCTGATCTGCTTAGTCCGGATCGCTGCATGGCGACGCCCGAAAAAGTGGGCGGGGCAAGAGGTCAGTGGAACACCAAGCCGCTTCGAGTGGTTGTGACCAGCATGACTTCTACTGATGCCCCCTCTCGCCGCGTTGAGTTCTTTTTCGATCCTGCCTGCCCGTTCTGCTGGCAGACGTCCAAGTGGTTCCGTCAGGTGGCCCGTCAGGTCGATATCACTCCGGTGTGGCGTTTCATTTCGCTAGCGATGCTGAACGACGAGATGGACAGCCTCGACGAGGCCGCCGGGCACGCCGTGGGCCACAAGTTCTTGCGCGTGGCAGCAGCCGCCAAGGCCTCCCACGGCGACCAGGTCATCGGCGCGCTGTACGAGGAGATGGGCAACCGCCTCTGGGAGACCGCCCCGCAGGTGGACGCCCCGGTTGAAGGTGACGACCTGGGGCCCGCGAAGAGCGCCCACCACCAGCAGGTCTTCACCGACTTGCCCGCCATTCTGGCGGCCGTCAACCTGCCCGCTGAGCTGATCGAGGCGGCGGACGACACGGCATACGACGCGGAGTTGCAAGCCTCGACCGACGAGGCGATGGAGCGCACCGGCGGCAACGTCGGCACCCCGATCTTGGCCTTCGGTGAGGCCGGCGGACCGGCCTTCTTCGGCCCGGTCATCTCCTCCACGCCCAGCGACGAGGACGCAGTGAAGTTGTGGGACGCGATCACCACGATGACCACTTTCGACGGGTTTGCGGAGCTAAAGCGATCGTTGCGTAACCCGCTGGACAACGGTCTGATCAACGGCCTTCAAGGCAAGTGAGCCTGACCCTCTCCCGCGTGTGAGGTCGGTCACTACGCGGCGTGTCCTACTCGACACGCCGCGTAGTTGTCAAGGCAACCCTCACATAGGAGGCATCGTTGGAGGCATGGTTGCTTTGGTGGCGGGGATGCTGGTATGCGTGACGGCAGGGGGAGTCGTGCTGGCGTACGTCGCGCGTGAGGCACGCCGCGATTCACGAGAGTTTTGGACGCCTGAAGGCGAAAAGTTGATCTCGGACGCAATGCGTCGCGGCGACGAGTTGAGGAACCGCGGTGACGCCTTGCGTCAGCGTGTAGGGGCGCACACGCATCGCGCGAAAGAGGACGACAACTCCTGATCCACCCTGTGCATCTGTGAGAATGGGCAGTCATGGATGAACTCTGGAAATACCTTGCTGTAGCCACCGTCGTGGCCCTCATCACTCTCGCTGTGCTGGTGGGCTTCACCCGTTCGCGGGGCTCGCGCACGAAGACGTTGCCGCCGGAGCGGCCCACTACGCCACCGGTCGAGGACGGCACCGAGGGCGACGGCGACGTCCCTACAGCGCCAGATGTCGACGTTGATTCTCATCGCGGCGGCGTGGACTCAGAACTCGAGGCTGAGCCCGAGGTTTCGGTTGAGCGCCCCGACTCTGCCCGGGGCCGCCTCGCGCGACTGCGAGCGCGTCTGGCTCGCTCCAACTCCGCAATCGGCAATGCCCTCCTGGCGTTGCTGTCCCGTGGTGGGCTGGATGAGCAAGCGTGGGAAGACGTCGAAGACACTCTGTTGCAGGCCGATCTGGGTGTTGAAGCCACCGAAGAGTTGGTCTCGGCGTTGCGTTCCCGAGTCCAGATCGAGGGCGAAAGCGACGCCGAGACGGTGCGCGGCTGGTTGCGAGAGGATCTTCTCCGTTTGGTGGACCCCTCAATGGACCGGCGGATCACCGCTTCGCGGGTGGGTGATCGCCCCGCTGTGGTGCTCGTCGTCGGCGTCAACGGAACCGGCAAGACCACCACCGTCGGCAAGTTGGCCCGAGTGCTCGTGGCCGAGAACAAGGACGTCGTGCTTGGGGCCGCCGACACCTTCCGTGCCGCTGCTGCTGACCAATTGCAGACCTGGGGCGAGCGCGTGGGCGTGCCCACGGTGCGCTCAGATCGAGACGGTGCCGACCCGGCCGCAGTAGCCTTCGACGCGGTCAAGGCCGCAGCCGAGTACGAAGCCGACGTCGTGCTCATCGACACCGCCGGCAGACTTCATAACAAGGTCGGACTGATGGACGAGTTGAGCAAGGTCAAGCGCGTCATCGAGAAGCAGAGCCCGATCGACGAAGTTCTGCTGGTGCTAGATGCCACGACAGGCCAAAACGGTCTCCGCCAAGCGGAGGTTTTTGCCGAAGCAGTCAACGTCACTGGCGTGGTGCTGACCAAGCTGGACGGCACCGCCAAAGGTGGCATCGTGGTCAACGTGCAACGCAAACTCGGCGTCCCGGTCAAACTCATCGGTCTTGGCGAAGGCCCCGACGATTTGGCACCCTTCGACGCGGCAGCCTTCGTGGAGGCCATCGTCGGCTGACAAGGCCGTTAACCTTGGGGCGTGTTCAATAGCCTTTCAGACCGTCTGACCCTGACCTTCCGCAACCTGAAGCGGAAGGGGTCGCTGTCGGAATCCGACGTCAACGCGACCGTGCGCGATATCCGCATGGCTCTGCTGGATGCCGATGTAGCCCTTCCGGTCGTCAAGATCTTCACCTCGGCGGTGCGGGAGCGCGCCATGAGCGCCGAGGTGTCGAAGGCCCTCAACCCTGCGCAGCAAGTCGTCAAAATCGTCAACGAGGAACTTGTCGCCATCCTGGGCGGCGAAACGCGCCGACTGAATCTGGCGAAGAACCCGCCGACGGTCATCATGCTGGCGGGTCTGCAGGGATCGGGTAAGACGACGCTGGCCGGCAAGCTCGGCTTCTGGCTTAAAGAGCAGGGCCACACCCCGATGCTGGTGGCGGCCGACCTGCAGCGCCCGAACGCGGTCACCCAGTTGCAGATTGTGGGTGAGCGCGCCGGGCTGCACGTTTTCGCCCCGGAGCGAGGCAACGTCTTCGGTCACGATGCTGCGCTGGAATCAGGGGAGGGCACGCGCTCGTTCGGCGACCCGGTCGATGTCGCCATCGACGGTGTCGCGCACGCCAAAGAAAAAAACTACGACGTCGTCATCATCGACACCGCCGGACGGCTCGCGGTGGATGTCGATTTGATGCGTCAAGCGCACGACATCCGGGTGGAAACCTCAGCGGATGAGATCCTGTTCGTCATAGACGCGATGATCGGCCAGGCCGCGGTGGACACCGCGAAGGCGTTTGCGGACGGCGTGGGCATCACCGGGTCGGTGCTGACCAAACTCGACGGTGACGCGCGCGGTGGTGCCGCGCTGTCGGTGGCCACCGTCACCGGCAAGCCCATCCTGTTTGCCTCGACCGGTGAAAACACCAAAGAGTTTGAGCTGTTCCACCCCGATCGGATGGCCAGCCGCATCCTGGACATGGGTGATGTCCTGACCCTGATCGAGCAGACTGAGAAGGCCTTCGACGCTGCACAGGCGCGTGAGATGACGCGCAAGTTCATGGCTGACGAGGACTTCACCTTCGGTGACTTCCTGGAGCAGATGGCCGCCATCAAGAAAATGGGCTCGCTGAAGCAGATGCTGGGCATGATGCCCGGGATGGCCCAGATGCGCCAGCAGTTGGACTCCCTGGACGAGCGCGAATTCGACAGGGTCGAGGCCATGGTGCGCTCGATGACCCCACTAGAGCGCGACCACCCCAAGATCATCAACGGCTCTCGGCGTGCTCGCATCGCCAAGGGCTCCGGCGTGTCCGTTTCCGAAGTCAACCAACTGTTGGAGCGGTTTGGTCAGGCGCAGAAGATGATGCGCCAGATGCGCAAGGGCGGCGGCATACCTGGTATGCCGGGAATGCCCGGCATGGGTGGGACCGGTAAAGGCAAACAGCAACAGCCTCAGCGGAAGAAGTCCAAGAGTGGCAACCCCGCCAAGCGCGCGGCCGATGAAAAGGCTGCTGCGGCGAAGCAAAGCGCTGCGCGGGACAACGCGATGGGCAACGCCTTCGGGATGGGTGCCGAACCCGATCAAGACCTCTCGAACTTAGAGTTACCGAAGGGCTTCGAGAAGTTCCTCAATCAAGGCAAATAATGGCTCTTAGAGCCCCAGCACGTCGTCGCCGAGGTGGGCCGCGACGGCGTTGCGACCGGGGATTGAGCTGACCCCGCCCCCACGTTGAGCACCGGCGCCGCAGAGGTAGATGTTGGCATCGGGTGTTTCGACGCCCCAGGTGCCAACGTCGGCATCGTCGGTCGCGAACGGCCATTGCAGGTCGCGGTGGAAGATGTGGCCGCCCGGCATACCCACCGAATCCTCGATGTCGAGCGGGCTGCGTACGTCGATGGTGCTCGGATCCAACAAGCATTCTTCGATGGGCTCGGCCAAGACGCTGTTGATGGACGCCAGCGTGGCCTCGACGGCAGCCGCGCGTGCCCCCCGCGGGTCCGCTCGGAACAGGTCCGCAGGCATGTGCAAGCCGAAGAGCGTCAACGTGTGAGCGCCGGAGTCGATCAGTTCGTCGCTCATGATCGAGGGGTCGGACAGCGAGTGGCAGTAGACCTCGCACGGCGGCACGCTCGGGATCTGACCTCGAGAGGCTTGCTCATGGGCAACCTGCAGCGCGTCATACCCCTCGTTGATGTGGAAGGTGCCCGCGAAGGCTTGCTCCGATGTCAGGGTCGAGTCTTTGAGTTTGGGCAGGCGAGAGAGCAGTAGATTCACTTTGAGTTGAGCGCCCTGGGGAGCGGCCTTGTTGGGTGTCCGACCGCGCAGGCGCTCTAGGACTGCTGGCGCAGCGTTGACGAAAACGGCGTCACACTCGACCACGGATCCGTCGCTCACCCGCACGCGGGCCAGATCGCCATCGGTCTCCACCGCCGTGACCTCCGCGTTGCACCGCACCACGGTACCGGCGTCCACAGCAGCCTCACACAGAGCCTGGCTGACCTGGCCCATGCCGCCGATCGGCACGTCCCAATCGCCGGTGCCTCCGCCGATCACGTGATAAAGCAAACATCGATTGGCTAGTAGCGCCGGGTCGGCTGCCTGCGCGAAGGTGCCGATCAAACCGTCGGTGAGGATGATTCCGCGCACCGCGTCTTGGCTGAACCGTCGCTCCAACGCTTGCGAGATCGGGCTCGCGAAGAGGTCGTGCCAGGAGCGATCTCCGACCATTGCGGCGATTTCACGGGATGAGCGGAGGGGTTGCAGCATCGTGGGAAAGAGTTGCTCGGCCACGTGGGCCGTCATCTCGTAGAAGTCGTCCCAGGGACCGGCGTCCGCGCCCAGATCGTGCGACGTTCGCGTCGGATCACCGTTGTCGACCAAAATCCCTTCGTCGCCTAGCGGAGTGTAGGAGGAGATGCGTCGGCGGTGCAGCGCCAGATTCAAACCCAACTCCTCGATAATTTGAGCGGGCATCAGTGACACCAGGTAGGAGTAGGCAGACAGATTGGCCTCGTAGCGCGGGAAAACCTTGGCCGAGCTGGTCGCCCCACCTATGTGGTCTGAGCGCTCCAACACCAACACGGACCGCCCGGCTTTGGCCAGATACGCCGCCGAGGTCAACCCGTTGTGCCCTGCTCCGATAACTACCGCGTCAAACCGCATAACCTCACCGTAATAGCAGTAACTGGTCGTTGACGTGACGGCACAGCACCTCCTGTTAAGAAGGGTGACCGACATGTTCGCTGCGGTACTGCATCTGAGTGGCCCCATCCTGATCGGACCTGAAGAGCTCCGGGACGAGGTGTGGGTTGTCGATGGCCGTATCTCCTTCACCCCGCCGACAAGCGGAGACGTCGAGACCGTGCCCG
>JBBSVB010000041.1:0-11744 GCA_038233875.1 Actinomycetales bacterium
GCCGGTTGGGCGTCAGGTGGGGCTTTCGGAGCCGCTGCTCAAGGATCTTGAATATGCAGCTTTGCTGCACGATCTCGGCCAACTGTCGTTGCAACGACCCATTCCCGGCGGCGCGACGACGCACACTTCTGCCTTGGATCAGCGTCGCATGGCCACTGCCGGAGCGGCGTTGTTGGCGCGCACGGCCGAGTTGTCGCGGGTGGCCACGGTGGTGGCCCACCAAGCCACGCCGTACTGGCGCCTTGAGCAGTTGGGGGATATCCCGATGGGGAGCCGGATTGTGCGGGTCATCAACGCCTACGACGACCTTGTAGGTGTCTCTTTGGACTCGGCTACCCGGATGCGGGCGCTGCAGAGACTGAGATTGGGGATGGGGTACGACTACGACCCCAAAGTTTTGCGTGAACTGTGTCGAGTGCTCGTGCGCGATGGCCAGATCTCCCGGGATGACATGCTGTCCCTGGAGCTCTGGCCATCGCGCACGTACGCGCGCTCCGCCCTCAAATAACGACCGCAGAGAGCGTCACGTGATTCTGCTGATCACGCCTTTTTGGTCTCCGCAAAGATCTCGGCGATCTCGTCGATCTTGGCGAGCAGCTCGTCGGCAACGGCTACATCCCACGACGACTTGGTGCCCGAGGCACCGGCCAACTTGGTGGCCTCGTTGACCAACACGTGCAGCTGCGGGTAGGCCTCGAAGTGCGGCGGCTTGAAGTAGTCGGTCCACAACACCGAAACGTGGTGCTTGACCAACTCGGAGCGCTCTTCCTTGATGATGCGGCCGCGGGCCTTCATCTCGGGGTCATCGCTGGCATTGACCTTTTCCATGATGCCTTTGATCGACTGGGCTTCGATCCGGGCCTGCGCCGGGTCGTAAACGCCGCAGGGCAGGTCGCAGTGAGCGCTGACCTCGACGACGGGCGAACCTAGGTAAGAGAACAAGCGAGTGAGCATAAGTCGTCCTTCCATGAGCAGTTGGGACTACCCACGTTAGCCTGACCCAGTGCTGCTCGCGATGGACACCTCCACATCAGTGATCACCGCGGCGTGTTTGCGCGGCGGTATCGTCCTCGCCGAACGCGCGGTTCGCGATGCGCAAAGCCACGGCGAGCTGCTGGCACCCACACTCGCTGCCGCGATGGACGAGGCCGGGTGCGTGCCCGGCGACCTTCGCCGCATCGTGGTCGGTGTCGGCCCGGGGCCGTTCACGGGGCTGCGCGTCGGCATCACCACCGCTCTGGTGATGGGCCACGCGCTCGGCATACCCGTGGTCGGAGTGTGCTCATTGGACGCAATCGCCGCTGGCGTGGGCGAGCGTTACCCAGAGTTCATCGTGACCACCGACGCGCGCCGCAAAGAGGTCTACTGGGCCAGGTATGCCGTTCACGACGGGCAATTCTCGCGGGTCAGCGGACCGCAGGTGTCCCGGGCGAGTGACCTGCCGGTCGATATCGCTGCCTTGCCTGCGGTCGGCGTCGGCCCCCAGTTGTATCCGGAGTCGCTGAGACCAGGGATTGGTCCGAGTGACGTCAGCGCCGCCTCGTTGGGGCATCTAGTCGCTCGCGAAGACCTACTGCTGCCCCCCGACCCGCTCTACCTGCGTCGCCCGGATGCGGTGCCGAGCACCCGCACCCCGACCTTCACACCCGCCCCCCGATGAGCCAGCCCAGCGCCGAGATCGTAGCCATGCAGTGGTTCGATGTGGCCGACGTCGCCGACCTCGAGGAAGCCGTATACCCGGACGAGGCATGGAGTGAAGCGACCTGGTGGGCGGAGTTAGCGGGTCGACCGCGGCGCCACTACGTCATCGCCCGATCTGGCGACGGGCCTCCTGCCCCCATCGCCGGGTATGCCGGAATCGACATCAATGGCGACCATGCCGACGTGATGACAATCGCGGTGGCACCGCAGCACCGGGGCACGGGTCTCGGGTCGCTGCTGTTGACTCGAATGCACGATGCGGCGCGCGAGGCAAAGGCATCGGCGGTGTTGCTTGAGGTCCGCGCCGACAACAGCGCGGCGTTGGCGCTCTATGCGCGCCACGGCTACGACCAGATCTCCGTCCGTCGCCGCTATTACCAGAGCGGCAGCACAATGACCGGCGATGTAGACGCGATCGTCATGCGTCGCGCCTTAACGGAAGCCGGTGGCCGCCATGCGTGATGAACCCCTGGTCCTCGGGATAGAAACGAGTTGCGACGAAACCGGCGTCGGCATCGTGCGCGGCCATACGCTCCTGGCCGATGCGATCGCCAGCAGCGTCACCGAGCACGCGCGATTCGGCGGTGTGGTGCCCGAAGTGGCAAGTCGAGCTCACCTGGAGGCGATGGTGCCGACGCTGGACCGGGCCTGCTCGGAGGCGGGAGTGCGACTCGGCGACATCGACGCACTCGCCGTGACCAGCGGCCCAGGATTGGCAGGGGCATTACTCGTCGGGGTGGCGGCGGCCAAGGCTCTCTCGCTGTCGCTCGGGCTGCCGTTGTATGGCGTCAATCACCTGAGCGCTCACGTCGCCGTCGATATCGTTGAGCACGGGGCGTTGCCCGAGCCGACGATGGCCCTGCTGGTCTCGGGCGGACACTCCAACCTGCTACTCGTGCCCGATGTCACCCGTGAGGTCCACTCCCTCGGGGCAACGATGGACGACGCAGCCGGGGAGGCCTTCGACAAGGTGGCCCGTGTGCTGGGCTTGCCGTTCCCCGGTGGTCCGCACATCGACAGGGTGGCCCGGAGGGGCAACGCAGTGGCGATCGACTTCCCGAGAGCGCTGACCGGGGGCAAGTACACGCAGCGTCACCGATTCGACTTCTCCTTCTCCGGACTGAAGACGGCGGTAGCGCGGTGGGTGGAGATTCGGGCGGCCGCAGGCGAGCCGGTGCCGGTCGCCGACGTGGCCGCCAGCTTCCAGGAGGCGGTTGTCGATGTGCTGAGCGCTAAGGCCGTCTCGGCATGTCGAGAAAACGGAGTCGATTCGCTCCTCATCGGCGGAGGGGTGGCCGCCAACAGTCGCCTACGCGTGGTCACGCAAGAGCGCTGCGACGCTGCCGGCATCGCCATGCGGGTGCCTCGACCGGGTCTGTGCACCGACAACGGAGCGATGGTGGCCGCGTGGGGGTCACTCGCAGTGTCTGCGGGTGCAGCACCGTCGACCCTTGACTTGTCCGTCGATTCCTCCCAACCGATCGAGCAGATCCGCGCGTGAAGTTCCCGGCTTTTCTACGGCATCCGGCCCGGTTGGTCACCGTGGCCTTCGGGCTGGTCGTCATCGTCGGCACCTTGTTGTTGATGTTGCCTGCCTCTCGGACAGGCGATAGCCCTGCGGATGTGATGGTGGCCTCCTTCACCACGGTCTCGGCGGTGTGTGTGACGGGTCTGATCACCGTGGACACCGCGAGCTATTGGACGCCGTTCGGGCAAGTGATAATCCTGGTGTTGATTCATATCGGCGGGCTGGGCGTGATGGCAATGGCCACTTTGCTGACGCTGACGGTCCGAGGGCGGCTCGGGCTACGGAGCACCATGGTCGCTCAAGCCGAGACCCACACCATGGCGTTGGGAGACGTCCGCCGCGTGCTGTTAAGGGTGGTGGTGATGATGGCCATCATCGAGTCCGTCGTCGCGGTGGTGTTGGTGCTGCGCTTCAAGATGGGCTACGACCAGCCGTGGTCGGAGGCGCTCTGGAATGGCATCTTTCACTCCGGCTCAGGATTCAACAACGCCGGGTTTGCCCTCTTCAGCGATGGCCTGATCGGGTTCGTGGCCGACCCCTTCATCATCCTTCCCATTTGCGCGGCAGTGATCTTGGGCGGCATCGGCTTCCCGGTGCTCCGTGAGTTGCGACACCGCTGGCGTCGACCCGCGACGTGGACGCTGCATACCCGAATCACGGTCTGGGGCAGCGTCGTCTTGCTGGCCGTCGGTTCGTTCCTTTTTTGGGCCTTCGAAGCGACGTCGGGCGGCACGTTGGACGGAATGGGGGCCAGTGGCCAGATCTTCGGATCGTTCGCGGGGGGCGTCTTCCCCCGGACCGCCGGGTTCAACTCGGTCGACTACGAAGTGATCAAAGACGAGACAGAAGCCATCACGATAGGCCTGATGCTGATCGGCGGCGGCAGCGCCGGCACGGCGGGCGGGATCAAGGTCGGCACCTTCGTCATCCTCGGGTTCGTGATCTGGTCGGAAATCCGCGGTGAGCAAGATGTCACCTTCCGCAGTCGCAGGATCTCCGATGCAGTGCAGCGACAGGCTTTGACGGTGGCTCTGCTAGCCCTGGCGTTGGTCTCGGTATCGATCGTGAGCATGATGGCGGTGACCGATCTGCCCGCGATCGACATCAGTTTTGAGGTGGTGTCGGCCTTCGCCACGGTGGGACTCTCGACTGGCATCACCGCGGACTTGCCGCCCACCGGCCAGATTATTCTGATGGCTCTGATGTTCATCGGCCGGGTAGGAAGCATCACGGTGGCCTCGGCGATAGCGTTGAATACCAGGCACCGGCATTACCGCCTACCTGAGGAGCGACCCATTGTTGGCTAAGCGAAGGACCCGGCCCGTGCATACCAGCACCGTCTTGGTCGTCGGACTGGGACGGTTCGGGTCTGCTGTGGCCGAGTCCCTCATGCACCAGCAGGTCGAAGTGCTGGCGGTCGATGAGGACGGTGCGCGGGTGCAGCGGTATGCCGACGACTTCACCTTGACGGTGCAAGCCGATGCCACCGACGGTGAGGCGATGCGCCAACTCGGAGTCAGGCAGCTGGAAAGCGCCGTGGTGGCCATCGGCTCCGACATCGAGGCCAGTGTCCTGACGGTGATTACACTGGTCGAGGCGGGAGTAGAACGCATTTATGCCAAGGCGATCACCCGCAAGCACGGCAAAATCTTGGAGAACATCGGCGCCACCCACGTCATCTATCCCGAGCACGTCATGGGTAAGCGGGTCGCACACATGGTGACCGGCGGGGTGAAGGACTATCTGGAGTTCGAGGACGGATTCGCGATGGTTCGCACCTACGCCCCCCGGGAGACGTGGAACGTGACCTTGGCCGAGGCTGCGGTGCGAAGCACATACTCCGTCACGGTGGTCGGGATCAAGCGCAGCGGCGAGGACTTCACGTATGCCGTCCCTGAGACCGTGGTGCACGAAGGTGATGAACTGGTGGTCTCGGGGACCACCGAGAACGTGGAGAGGTTCTCCTCGCTTCCTTCGCGACGAGAGGCGTAGGCACTGATGGACGCACTATCCACCCCCCTTGAGCGAGTGCTGAAGAGCTTGCCGGGGAACGTGCTTCGCGCGGCCGTGATGACCAGCTCAATCCCGATTGTGGCGGCAGCGGTGATCACCGGCGTCGACGCGCTGCGCAAGCGGCGCACCACGGACGTCCACGATGCCCCCGAGAACGCCTCGCACCAGACCCAGGTGTCCGGGAACACGCTGACGACCTACACCTACGGCGAGCATGTGTATGCCGCCATGCTTGAGGCCATCGCACGAGCTCAAGATCACGTCTACCTGGCAAGTTACATCTGGAAGGGGGACGCTGTCGGGCAGCAATTCAAAGATGCTGTCGTGGCCGCAGCCGATCGCGGGGTCAAAGTGTTCGTGGTCTTCGACGGCTTCGCCAACCTGGTGGTGCCCCGTGAGTTCAAGAAGTTCCCGAGTAACGTCAACGTGATGCAGTTTCCGACTTTGCGCGGCGGCATGCTCGACATCCGGCGCACGGGTCGTGACCACCGCAAGATCCTGGTGGTGGACGGCACCGTCGGATTCGTAGGCGGCTACAACATCGGGTCGACCTACGCGACCCAGTGGCGCGACACTCACCTTCGGGTCGAGGGCGACACCGTATGGGAGCTGAGCAACTGTTTTGTCGATTTCTGGAATCGCCATAGCAAGGGCGAGCAGCCTGAACTGCCCAATGTCGGTGCCCCGCGATGGGACTATCCGATGCGCGCGGCTCGAAACGAGCCATCGCGGGTGGTCTTCCCGGTGCGCAATATCTATCTAGAGGCGATGGACCGTGCCACCGATCACGTCTACATCACGCAGGCCTACTTCATTCCGGACCGAGAGATCATGCACGGCTTGCTCGCCGCAGCCGCGCGCGGCGTGGACGTGCGCGTCGTGACGCCCCAGCGCTCGAATCACCTCGTGGCCGACATCGTGGCTCGCAGTTACGTCACCGAGCTGCTTGAAGGCGGGGTGCGGCTCTTTCTCTATCAAGACGCCATGGTGCACGCGAAGACCGCGACCGCCGACGGGCAATGGACCACCGTGGGCACCGCCAATATCGATCGTCTCTCGCTGCGCGGCAACTACGAGGTCAACCTGGAGGTACTAGGCCCAGAGCAGGCGAGCGTCATGGAGACGGTTTTTGCACAAGATCTCAGCAACTGCACCGAATTAACGGCGCAGCAGTGGGCGGATCGAACACTGCTGCACCGCGTGGGGGAGAAGGTTCTGCGTCCGCTGCAGCCGTGGCTGTGACGCAGGTGCGCAACACCCTGGCACTCGGCTTGACCGAGTGCTAATAACTGCCTAGATTCGTCCTTAGCACTCGAGGCACGCAAGTGCCAGATCTGGGCAAGGGTCGACCCCCGCGACGGCGGCCAATGCCCGGTGACACCGAGTAACCCAAGTGAGTTGACCCAGCTAGTCGACAACGACGAAAGGAAGGCCGACGTGTCGGTTTCCATCAAGCCGCTCGAAGACAGAATCGTTGTGCAGGCCGTCGAGGCCGAGCAGACCACCGCCTCTGGCCTGGTCATCCCGGACACCGCCAAGGAGAAGCCCCAGGAGGGCGAAGTCCTGGCCGTGGGCCCGGGTCGTATCGATGACAACGGCAACCGCGTCCCCATGGACGTTGCCGTTGGCAACCGCGTGATCTACAGCAAGTACGGCGGAACCGAGATCAAGTACGCCGGCGAGGACTACCTCATCCTCTCCGCGCGCGACGTGCTCGCCGTCGTTGGTGACTGACTCGTGACTTGATGCCCCGGCGTCCCGCATCGTGCGGGGTGACCGGGGCGTCGCCCATACATGCGCAAACACAAAGAAAGGCGTGTTCTTTATGGCAAAGCAATTGCAGTTCAACGATCAGGCCCGCAAGTCCTTGGAGCGTGGAGTTGACGCTCTCGCCAACGCAGTCAAGGTGACGCTGGGCCCGCGCGGGCGCAACGTCGTCCTCGACAAGAAGTGGGGCGCTCCCACGATCACCAACGACGGTGTGACGATCGCGCGCGAAGTCGAGCTGGATGACCCGTACGAAAACATGGGTGCCCAGTTGGCCAAAGAGGTAGCAACCAAGACCAACGACGTTGCCGGTGATGGCACCACCACCGCGACCGTGCTGGCCCAGGCAATGGTGAAGGAAGGTCTGCGTAACGTCGCCGCTGGCGCTGCCCCGTCGAGCCTCAAGCGCGGTATCGACGCTGCCGTCGAGGCCATCTCGGCACGGCTGCTGGACACCGCTCGTGAGCTCGATGGCCGGGACGAGATCGCGCAGGTCGCCAGCCTGTCCGCGCAGGACACCGTCATCGGCGAACTGATCGCAGACGCGTTCGACAAGGTCGGCAAGGACGGGGTCATCACGGTCGAAGAGTCCTCGACCACGGCGATGGACCTGGAGTTCACCGAAGGTATGCAGTTCGACAAGGGCTACCTCTCGCCCTACTTCGTCACCGACAACGACCGCATGGAGGCCGTCCTGGAGGACGCCTACGTGTTGCTGCACCAGGGCAAGATCTCGGCCGTGGCCGACATCCTTCCCCTCCTTGACAAGGTCGCTCAGCAGAGCAAGCCGCTGTTGATCATCGCCGAAGACGTCGACGGCGAAGCGCTGTCGGCCCTCGTGCTGAACAAGATCCGCGGCACGCTCAACGCCGCCGCCGTTAAGGCCCCCGGGTTCGGCGACCGTCGCAAGGCGATGTTGCAGGACATGGCGATCCTGACCGGCGGTCAGGTCGTCACCGAAGAGGTCGGTCTCAAGCTCGACCAGGTGGGCCTAGAGGTCCTCGGGTCCGCTCGACGCGTGGTCTTGACCAAGGACGACACGACCATCGTCGACGGTGGCGGCTCGGCCGACGAGGTCGCAGCCCGCACCGCTCAGTTGTCGACCGAGATGGCCAACACCGACTCGGACTGGGACCGCGAGAAGTTGCAGGAGCGCGTCGCCAAGCTCTCCGGTGGCGTCTGCGTCATCAAGGTCGGTGCACACACCGAGGTTGAACTGAAGGAAAAGAAGCACCGCATCGAGGACGCCGTCTCGGCAACTCGCGCGGCCATCGAAGAAGGCATCGTTGCCGGCGGCGGCTCTGCCCTCATCCACGCTACGCGTGCGCTCGACGATCTGGACCTGTCCGGCGACGAAGCCGTCGGCGCAGCGATCGTGCGCAAGGCTGCCATGGAGCCCCTTCGCTGGATCGCGGAGAACGCGGGCCTGCAGGGTTACGTGGCCACCGCGCACGTCGCCGAGATGGAGCCCGGTCAGGGCCTCAACGCGGCCACCGGTGAGTACGGCGACCTGATGAGCGCTGGAGTCATCGACCCGGTCAAGGTCACCCGTTCGGCGCTGCGCAACGCAGCCTCGATCGCGGCCATGGTGCTGACGACCGACACGCTGATCGTCGATAAGCCCGAGGACGCCGAGCCGACAGCAGCGGGCCACGGCCACGGTCACTGAGGTCGAAAGTACTGAGGTCGAAAGTACTGATGTGCAGGTGAAGCTCCTGTAGGCGCTCAAGTAATGGCCCAAACCCTGGCGGGGGTGTGGGCCATGACTGTGTTCGCAGCGGGTCAGGTGCTGGGTGCAGATCGGATCTAGTTCTTTCGCGCGATGATGGCCTCGCGCTCACCTTCGGTCATGGCACCCCAGACGCCATACGGCTCACGCGCGCGGAGCGCATGATCACGGCACTGCTGGAGCACTGGGCAGGCCAAGCACACGTGCTTGGCCCGTTCGTCACGACGGCGACGGGCCGGACCTCGCTCGCCCTCGGGGTGGAAAAAGACTTCAGGGCTGACGGTGCGGCACAAGCCGATGTACTGCCATTCCCAGAGCTCTGCCACGGGTCCCGGTTGCTTCGCGGTCTCGGTCACTCAGTCCTCCTCAACAAAGGTGTTTACAACGTCTTGGGTTAAGTAGTACCCATTCGCGAACCTGCTGAAACACCCGAAGGGGTGGGGCGGCGCAGGTCATAGACTCAACCCATGACATCTGGTGCCTCCGACCTCGATTCGCCCGCGACTTTTGCCGAGGTTGGACTGACCTTCGACGACGTGCTGTTGCTGCCCGGCGAGACCGATGTCATCCCCAGCGAGGCCGACACTTCGACAATGTTGACGCGTCGGATCGCGGTGCGCTCGCCGCTGGTCTCCGCCGCGATGGACACCGTGACCGAGTCGCGGATGGCCATCGCCATGGCACGAGAGGGCGGGTTGGGGATCTTGCACCGCAATTTGTCCATTGCCGACCAGGCGGCCCACGTGGATCGGGTCAAGCGCTCCGAAAACGGCATGGTCACCGACCCCGTCACCATCGGCCCCGACGCCACGCTTGCAGATATGGACGCTCTGTGCGGTCAGTTTCGGATCTCGGGTCTGCCGGTGATCGATCACGTGGGCACGTTGATCGGCATCATCACCAACCGCGATATTCGCTTCGAGAACGATATGGGGATCCGGGTAGCCGACGTTATGACGACACAGGGACTGGTCACCGGCCCGGTGGGCATCGACAAAATGGATGCGCTGCACTTGTTGGCCGTCAACAAAATCGAGAAGTTGCCCATCATCGACGCCGACGGCAAACTGCGGGGCCTGTTCACGGTCAAGGACTTCACCAAGACCGAGCAGTTCCCTGCATCGACGAAGGACGACGGTGGCCGGCTTCGGGTGGGTGCAGCCGTCGGCTTCTTCGGTGACTCGTGGGATCGAGCCATGGCCCTGGTCGAGTCGGGTGTGGACCTGCTTGTCGTGGACACCGCCAACGGGCATGCCCGGGGTGTGACCGACATGATCGCCCGACTCAAAGCCGATCCGGCGGCGGCAAACGTCGACGTGATCGGCGGCAACATCGCCACCCGGACCGGGGCTCAAGCGTTGATCGACGCAGGGGCCGACGGCGTCAAGGTCGGTGTGGGCCCGGGGTCGATCTGCACTACCCGAGTCGTGGCTGGCGTCGGAGTGCCTCAGGTGACCGCGATCCACGAAGCAGCCCGCGCTGCCCGTCGGGCCGGGGTGCCGGTGATCGGCGACGGAGGCCTGCAGTATTCCGGGGACATCGCGAAAGCCTTGGTGGCCGGTGCCGACACGGTGATGTTGGGTTCGTTGCTCGCTGGCTGCGAGGAGTCGCCGGGCGACTTGGTCTTCATCAACGGCAAGCAGTACAAGTCCTACCGCGGGATGGGAAGCCTGGGTGCGATGCAGTCCCGGGGGCGCGCGGTATCCTACTCCAAGGACCGTTACTTCCAGGCCGACGTGGGTGACGACGACAAGGTGGTTCCGGAGGGCATCGAGGGGCAGGTGCCGTACCGCGGCCCCCTGGCGGCCGTCGCCTACCAGCTCATCGGCGGGCTGCGTCAGTCCATGTTCTATGTGGGGGCGCGGACCATTCCGGAGCTCAAGGAGCGGGGAAGTTTCGTCCGCATTACGGCGGCTGGCCTGAAGGAGTCGCACCCGCACGACATACAGATGACGGTGGAGGCACCGAACTACGCCGTTAGGTAATGCTCATGGCTTGTACCCTTGCCCCGTGACTGAGATCGAGATCGGCAAGGGCAAGCGTGGCCGCCGCGCGTATTCGTTCGACGACATCGCTATCGTGCCCTCGCGCCGCACCCGCGACCCCGAAGAGGTGTCGATCTCCTGGCAGATCGACGCCTACCACTTTGAACTGCCGCTCATGGCTGCGCCTATGGACTCGGTGGTCAGCCCCCAGACCGCCAGTGAGATGGGCAAACTCGGCGGCCTTGGTGTGCTCGACCTCGAGGGGCTGTGGACCCGCTACGACGACCCCACCAAGGCGCTCGACGAGATCGCGGCGCTCGATCCGCAGGACTGCACGAAGCGCATGCGCGAGTTGTATGCGGCACCGATCCGCCCTGACCTGATCACCGCGCGACTGCAAGAAATCCGGCGGGCCGGAGTGACGGTGGCCGGCGCGCTGTCCCCGCAACGCACTCAGCAATACTGGCGAGCCGTAGTCGATGCCGGGGTCGACCTCTTCGTCATCCGCGGCACGACCGTCTCGGCCGAGCACGTCTCGTCCAACCTCGAGCCGCTGAACCTCAAACGGTTCATTTACGAGCTGGACGTGCCGGTTGTGGTCGGTGGAGCGGGTACCTACACCGCCGCGCTGCACTTGATGCGTACCGGAGCAGCGGGGGTCCTGGTGGGCTTTGGCGGCGGATCGGCGCACCGCACCCGCACCACGCTGGGCATCGACGCCCCGATGGCCACCTCCATCGCCGATGTGGCCGCAGCTAGGCGTGACTACCTCGACGAGTCCGGCGGACGCTACGTGCACGTCATTGCCGACGGCGGCGTCGGTAACTCCGGCGAGATCGTCAAGGCGGTGGCCTGCGGCGCGGACGCCGTCATGATCGGAGCGGCCCTGGCCCGAGCTCAAGAGGCTCCTGGGCGCGGTTTCCACTGGGGGTCCGAGGCTCACCACCCCCTCCTTCCCCGCGGCGAGCGCGTGCACGTCGGCACGGTCGGAAGTCTTGCCGAGATCTTGCTGGGGCCGGGA
>JBBSVB010000042.1:0-11743 GCA_038233875.1 Actinomycetales bacterium
TCGTCGGCGCGAAGCTCGCGGAGATCGATGGTTTCGGCCTTCAGCGGGGCTCCGGCGCTTGCGGTAGACAGTGCAGCAGTGTGCGACATACAACTCCTAGATATCGGTGAACGGACCTAGTGATAAGGGTCGAATTGATCGAGGTATTCCATAGAGCAGGCATGGGTCGACCCGCAGGTTGCGTCGAATGGACGACGCACCAGATGGACAAATTCTGGCCCTGCGGGTCGCGGTGGCTCGAGTGGATTTGCCACACGGTCCTCACCGTTTGCGGGAACGGCGTCGGGTCACCGTGTTAGCGGCGAGCCACCTCACATGTCCGAAGAATGTTCATGAAGTCGGACCACCTCCCTTCCTGTGTATTCAGCACGCTAATTGCTCGTCGCCCCCACGGCAACCGATTACTTTGGCCGATGACGAGCACTCAGATCAGATCGGCTCTAACGTTGAAGGATGACTGAATACACCAGCACTGTGGAGATCAACGTATCGGCGAAGCGACTGTGGACGTACCTCTCGGACGTTGAGAATCTGCCTGAGTACTTACCTCAAATGACCGCCGCCCACAAGACCGGCGAAGGCACTGTCGACGTGACGGCGCAGATTGATCCCTCCGATGCACCTGCCCAAGAAGTGCGGGGCGAAGCATGGTTCACCATCGCGTCAGAAGGCACAACGTTGACGTGGGGCTCTGAAGGGCCGAACCACTACAAAGGGCAACTCGACATCGACCCTCGCGGCGCGGAGACGTGCGAATTGACGGTCAAGATCAACAGCGAGCGCGCACAGCCCCAGGATGTTCAGGAAGGCGTCGAGCACACCACCGACGGCATCAAAAGAGCCGCTGAGGCCAAACACGGCTAGAAGTGCAACTCTGTATTTTCTGCCCCGCATTCGGGGGCAGAAAATACGGTTCGAGGCTCCACCCCCTAACCCAGCCCCCACACGCTTAGGTGACGGCCGACATACCCGAGGGGGTTTGCTGCGTTGGCTTCGTTGCGGCGGGCAGGGGTGGTGCTGGCCGCTCGCACTCACTACAGGGTTCGCGCTGTTTGCGTTGATCCCGCATAAGCCAGCGTCTAGCCCTGGCAGCTGGGTGCAGCCAAACAGGCAAAGGCACCCACTTCGACCCGAGATAGCGGTTTCATCGAGGTTTTGCCTGTTTGGGTGCCCGGAAGGAAGATGACGCACCCCCAAAGCTCTCAGAACTCACGTGAGCGCTTGCCGCACCCAATCCACGATCCGGGGCGGCGACATACCAAGTCGGTCAGGGTCGACCTCTCGGAGCAACCGTGCCCAGGACGCGGCGCGGTGCACGGCACCCAACCGGTCCGCCGCCCGCAGGACTTCGGGCCACTGATCACGACCGACCTCGGGCCACTGCCCCAGGTATGCCGACGCCAGCGCGCCCTCTTCGGCACCGGGCGGCAATGGGTCGGCCAAACCCACGCCACTCGAAGCCCGCAGCGGAAGGTGTAGCACCGCGAACGGATGAGACCAGAAGGCATCGCCCAGATCGAACAGTCGAAAGGGACCACCGGCGTGGGCCGGGCCACACGCATTCCCGAGGTACACGTCGTTGATCTGCAGTGTGCCTGGTATGCCGAGCGAATCGAGCACAGCCATATCGGCACTGAAGCCGCGCAACCCCGCGCTCAACGTGCTCGCTTCGGCTGCGGTGATGGCTTGCGCATCGGACGGCGGGCGAGCTGCCAGGCCGTCGATCAGCGTGAACAGATGGGACTCCGCGTCCCGCGCCGACAGCCGGGGGACCATCGCCAGCGACTCCGCTTGGCAAGCGAGTGCTCGCTGAAAGTTGGCCACCTGGCGCAGCACATCGATCCACGTCTGCTCGTCATCGGAGGTGTCGAGCAGGGTCGGCCCACCATCGGGGAGCAACCACCACCCGTGCGTCGATGGCCCATCTCACCCAAGACATCGTCGACCCAAGCCAGCACTTCATCCGCGAAGGGCGCACTGCTCCAACGGCCCACCAGATCCGGCACCATCAATACTGCTCCAACACGTAGTCAGGACCATCGGGCTGACTGACCAGACGGTCGCGGCGCACAATCGAGATGCGGTCCCCCAACGCATCGCAGGCTGCTTCGAACCCCCCCTCCGAATATTCGATATCCATCACACGGTCCCCGTATGCGGCGGCATACCCCTCGCACTCGCCGTACTGTCCGCATTCCTCGACGACCGCAAAGTCGAAACCGATCTGCTCCGCACCACCGTCGTCAATCAGTTCGATGGTGTTCTTCTGACCGACGGCCATGCCCAGGCCGCGCGCGTGAGCAGTGATCAGGGTTGCGAAGTCGACGGTGTCATCGCGGCCAAACGTCACCAGCGCTTGCACCGACGGCACGTTGGAAAAACGGGTCCAAGAGTCGAGATTGTCGAACTCCACGGCATCGAATCCCTTATCGCCGCATACATCAACCATCTGCGCCACCCACTCGGCGGCAGCGGCGCAGGTCTGGGGTGCTGATGTCGATCAGGTATTCGCCGGTCCAGTTTGGGTCATCGGCTAGAGCCGAGAGCACTAGAGCTGCGGGCCAAGCTGAGGTCTCGTCCGGGCGCTCGATGTCTGGATCGTCAGGCTGGGTCTGGAAGGTGTTGACGTAGCAGATCGAGTAAGCGCCCTCGGCAGGGTCCCCTTCCAACCAGTCCCGCGACACTATCGCGGTGTCGCCGACGAGCTCGTAGTCACCGGCGATCTGGTAGTCGGCCCCTGCATTGACCGGCGGCAGTCTCACCGACGCTTCAGTCGTGGCGGAGGAGTCCGGCGCCGATGTGGCCGAATCTGCTGACCCAGATGTCGTGTCGGCCGACCCGGAGTCGCTACACCCGGCGAGGGCCGCTACCGACGCCAGCGCGAGGCCGATCGTCGTTCGACACGACGTAGCGGGCATTACGCGATCTGCTCCTGCGAGCACCACCAGGTCGTCCGTCCACCCACCGTGTCGCGGATCATCTCGCCATCGCACCGGGGGCACCGAGCACCGGCCGCGCGGTAGAGAATCACGTCACCGGTGTGCACTCCCCCGTGCTTGATGGCCGCCTTTGTGGCCTTGCGCAGCGCGGTATGCAGACGTCCGAGGTCGTCAGAAGACATCGAGTCAACACGCTGCATCGGAGCAACGTGGGCCTGCCAGAGCGTTTCGTCCGCGAGCAGGTTGCCGACCCCGGCGATCACCGACTGATCGAGCAGCCGAGCCTTCACGTGCGCCCGTCCTCGCGACATACGGTCGGTGAAATCCGCCTTGGTCACCTTCTCCGCGTCAGGCCCCAGGGCCTCGAGTGGAGGGTCGAGGCGGACCCGGCCGAGACGTCTTTTGTCGAACAATCGCAACGTGCCGCCATCGTCAAAGGTCAGCGTGAAGCGGTCCCATTCGGGCTTGCGGTCCGGTGAGTTTGCGCCTTTGCCGTAGCCCCCGCCGTCCCAATCGCCTCCTTCTGCGGTCTCACTGTTGGGCTGGCTGATAATGATTCGGCCGCTCATCCCGAGGTGTATGCCGAGGTCTGGGCCCGCGTGCCCCTCACCGTCCAGGGGCGACATTTCCACCCACATGGACTTGCCCTGACGCCGGGCCGCTGTGATCTGGCGCCCGACCAAGGCGGCGCTGATGTCGCCCGGGGCGTGCGGTCGGCATACCCACGCGTCGGTGTCGTCCACCTCGGCGATGCGACGACCCAGCGCGGCCCGCTCAATCGTGGCGCGGGCACTTTCGACCTCGGGGAGCTCTGGCATACGGGACAGTCTGACCGACCGCCCTGATCACGCCACGGGCCCCCTGTGTGGCCGGTCCCACACGACTACGAGGAGCCACGCCGCCCCCAGGATCGCCGAAGCCACAGCCCACCCACCGAGCACGTCCGAGAGCCAGTGATATCCGAGATACATGCGGCTCACACCCATCGCGACGGCCGCGAGCAGCGGGATCAACACCATTGCGATCCGGGCCGCCCGAGCCGAGAACAAGGTGATCAGGATGCCTGCGGCGACCGAGAGGAACACGGCCGAATTCAACGTGTGCCCGGACGGGAACGCACCGGTGTCGCTCACGGTGCCGATCAGGTCGGCAGTGTCCGGCCGGTCCCTGCCGACCGCCGATTTGGTCAGGTTGGTCAGCGTCCACGAGGTCGTCATGGCACCGAGCAGCAGGAGCGCCGCACCGGCTCGACGTCGCAGCGCGAGCACCGCCGCCAGGATCAGTGTCAACGGGGTGAGGGCCCAGGCGCTGCCGAAGAAGGTGAGCGCAGACATCACCGGGCTCAGCGTCGGGGTGCGCCGATCGATGAAGAACTGCGCGACGTCCGTGTCGTAGGTGCGCCCATCTGGACCCACCAGCAGCACCGCGGCCACCAGCCCACCCACGATCATTAGCAGTGCGAGTGCTGACGCGATCCGCCTATCCATGAGGCTCCAATCGTCCGACGATCTCGGCAGCGAGAGCGAACGCCGAGGTGGCAGCGGGCGAGGGGGCGTTGCGCACGTAGGCGGCCGGTCCCCGCTGCTCGATCACGAAGTCATCCACCAGACGTCCGTCACGGCCCACCGCCTGGGCCCGGACGCCTGCCCTCGTGGTGCCGCCCGCCATGAGCCTGGCCAGGTCAGAGTCTGCGCGGCGGCGCGGAGGTCGAGTGCACCGAGTCGGTATGCCGTCCGGCTGGCGACGCGGAGCGCGGTCGGGTCGAGCAGCACGTCACCGTCGATGGTTGGCGTGATGTGAACGCCAAGGAACGGGAGGTCAGGGTCGGGCACGGGGTAAATCATGCCGTTGACGATGGGATGCTCGGTGCGCTTCAGCCGCAGACACGTCCCGGCGTGTCGTGGCAGATCTGCCGGGCCACCGCTAAGCCGACAATTCCGGCCCCCACCACCACGACGTCATACCTGCTCATGCGTCCCATCGTCCTGCACCGCCGCCCCACCACTCGTCGGGCGACCAGTTGACAACACTGTAAACCTGCGTAAAAATCGAATTCTCGACTCACAGATGAGTCAACGCTCGCTCATTTGAGCATTCTGCCGGTGCGGAAGCTCACCAAGCACTGACGGGAATGCCATGTCAAAGAAGACAGCAGCCGACGTCGATCAGCAGATCAGCGGGATGGATGCCGAGCAGTTACCAGCCGGCAAACACGAACTGCATGGCCCCGGCCACTTTGCGGGTCTCTACTCTGCTGAGAACGTCGCGGGCACCGAATTCATCTTCGGCGCTACTTTCGTCATCCTCGGGGCCTCCCTGGTCGACGTGCTCATCGGGCTCGCCATTGGCAACCTTCTCGCCGTGCTGAGTTTCCGGTTCTTTGTGGCACCGATTGCGGTGGGCACGCGGATGAGCGTCTACACCTACCTGAGCCGCATTGCCGGTGGATCCACCTCGAAGGTGTTCAACGCGCTCAACGCCTTCCTCTTCGCCATCATCTCGGCCGCCATGATCACGGTGTCAGCCACCGCCTTCCGCCTCGTCCTCGACTTCGAACCTCAGACCGAGGCATTTCCGACAAGCATCAGTTTTATCGTGCTGGCGTTGGCATTCGGATCGGTGGCCGTCCTGGTGGCGGCCTTCGGTTTCAACGCGCTTGCCGAGTTCGCCAGCATCTGTGCTCCCTGGCTGATCACCATGTTCGCCGTCGGCGGCTTGGTTATGTTGCCGGCTGTCGCCCAAGCGGCCACGGGATCGACCGTCGTGGGCGGATGGAGCGGGTTCCTCGACATCGGCGGGAGCGAGATCTTCACCGGCGAGACGCCCGAGGGCGACGCGGGGATCAGTCTGCTGGGCATCATCGGCTTCTCGTGGGGTGCCAACAGTTTCGCGCACACCGGCATGATCGACATGTCGCTGCTGCGCTACGCCAAGAAGAGTTGGTACGGCTACACGTCGGCTTTCGGAATGTTCCTAGGTCACTACATGGCCTGGATTTCGGCCGGGTTCATGGGAGCAGCAGCGGCTGTGATCGTGAAGATCAGCATCGTGGACATCGAGCCCGGCAACGTCGCATTCCAATCGCTGGGGTATACCGGATTGGTGGTCGTCGTTGTCGCCGGCTGGACCACAGCCAATGCGAACTTGTACCGCTCGGGCTTGGCCGCGCAGGGCGTTGTCCCGACGCTCTCGCGTAAAAAGGCGACCCTCATCATCGGCGTGATCGTGCTCCTGGCCAGCGTCTTTCCGTTCATTTACCGCAACTACCTGATCTTCGTGACGTATGCGGGCATCACCTTAGTGCCGGTCGGTGGAATCATCTTCGCGTCCTACTGGCTCATGCCGCGCTTTGGTATGACGACGTTCTGGGCGCGCTACAAGGGCGTGACCAACACGCCGGCGCTACTGACCTGGGCCATCACGCTCGCTCTTGCAGCGTCTGCGGTCGCTTTAGGACTCATGCCCGTGTACTTCGCCTTCGTACCGGCCTTCATCGTGGCGACCGGCCTCTATATCTTGCTCGCGAAACAGATGGGGGCCTCAGAGCAGTACCCGGACGGCGAGGCTGCCGACGAACTCTTCGATGAGCGGGTAGAAGCTTTCAACGTCGAGCAGGCCGAAAAGTCCGCCATGGATCTCGACACCCGTGACCGCCGGACGCTCAGCACCGCGTTGAAAGTGATCTGGATCGTCGATCTCGTTGTGATCTTCGCGTCGGCTCTTTTCGTCCTCGGCGCGAGCCCAGACGTCGCAACCTACGACTCGAATCAGGACCTGTTCTTGATCATCTGCGCCGTCGGGACAGGCATCTACTTCGTTTCGGCCTACTGGGAGCTGCGCCGCCGGAAGGCCTTCGCTCAGGAGACTTTGGCGGAGCACCGTCGCGAGGCCCCCGCGATGAACAAGGCCTAGCGCTCGCTGGATCTTGCCGGGCTGGGAGCACATCCGTAGTTTGAAACGAAGGAGACGCCCCGGGCTCCGCCAGAATGTGGTGTTTCTGCTGCCTATCGGTGAGTGGGCTGAACTGATTCGCGGCGCTCTCGGACGTAGAGCGCTTGCGCACTCGGGCCACCACCGTGCCGTCGTCCGTGACGATGTCAGTTTCGAACCAACGCAATACCTTGGCACTTCCGACGGTGGCGGCGCGCAGTTCGGTGAGAATCTCGGCGGCCTTGTCCCACACCACATACTCGGGGCCGAGGCTGCGCAACACCAGCACCCTCCACCACGGGTCAGTCAGCGCGAAGATCGCGCCGTCCGGAAGTCGGCACCCAGGTATTCGATATGGATACCCGAGCCAACGAACGGCGGCCGCTGATGACCGATGTGCTCGCTCCTTGCGGTTTGCAGGCGAGGGAGTGCGCGCGCAACGGTCATCTGCGCTCCGCGCGTTCGCGTATGCCGAGCAGCATCTTGCGCGACATCACCGCACTTCCACACACGACGACTTTGGCGACCAACCGCGCTGGAGCCCATGGGACGACATACCGCTCCCGCACGAGCAATCGGGTTTGCCCCGCACCCTCGGGTATGACCATGAAGATCCACTGAAACCCCACCCCCAGAACGACCGGCTTGACCACCACGAAGAGCTCGCCCGGCACGACCCGCGCGATGGGTAGGCCGACGTTCGGGTGCAGTTTGAGTTGACCTCCAGGCTGCGGGTCCTGCCAGGCCGGCTCGATGTGGTCAGCGTTGACGATCCCTGCACCGCCGAGGTTTTCGAGCCACGCGTAGCTGTAGAAGCCGCCCTTGTCTTGGCCCAATTGCGCGATCCACGGCCATACCTGATCCGCATGCGCGTTGATGGTGATGGCGTGGGTCAGCGCCGCTCCCGGCTGCGGCATCAGCACTTCGCTGGCGAGCGCCCGAGTTGCTTCGTCGCCGCGGGTGCCCCAGGTGCGCAGCCGCTGACCAGCCACCACGAGGTATGCCGTGCCGCCGACGAGCAGGGCTACTCCGAGGGATTTCTTCACTCGGTGAGTCTGCCAGTGCCCCTTCGGAAACTACTCGCCGGTCTCGCCGTCAATCGCTTCGCGCAGCAGATCCGCGTGCCCGTTATGCCGCGCATACTCCTCGATCATGTGGACCAAGACCCAGCGCAACGAAACGCTACCTCGGCCACCAAACGCCGTATAGGACCGATCGAGCGCACCGACTGGATCTTCGTCTAAGCGCGACGTGAGGACCACTCGTGAGCGCTCAACCGCGACCTGCCACAACCCGCGCAGGTCGTCCCCGCTGTCGGTTGCAGCCGAATGCCAGTCCCAATCCCAGTCTTCGGACCATTCCACGCTTCTCCACGGCTGCGGCATCGGCAGTTGACCGACGTTCGCAGTGAGCCAGTCGTCCTCCACCAGCGCAAGGTGCTTGAGCATCCCGGCGAGCGTCATCGACGTCGGATGCAGCGTGGCATTCAACTGCTCGTCGGTGAGACCCCGACATCGCCACTCCAGGGTGGCCCGGTGATAGTCGAGGAAGCCCACGAGCGTCGCGACCTCACCCGCGTGCTGCGGAGGCTCAGGTCGGCCGTGGTCGTCGAACTCGATCTCTGTCGCAGTGGTTTCGCTCATGCCGTCCTGACTCATGAAGTGACCGTACTTCTACGCGCCGACATACCGCGAGCGAATTAACCTGCCCTCATGGACACATCCACGGCATCCGGGTGCGCACCGATGGGTAGTCGCCCCCGCCTCCAGTTGACCTCTGTCACCATCGGCGCGCCAGACCCCCGAGCGCTCGCCGCCTTCTACGCCCGCCTCCTCGACACAGAAGTTCACGATTCCGAGTCGCCTCGTCCGGGCGAGCCACCGAAGGCCGGATGGGCGCAGTTGCGCACCACCGGGGATCGCGGATCGATCACTATCAACGTCGAATACGAGGCGTGCTGGCGGACCCCGGTCTGGCCTGCTCAGCCCGGGCGTCCGGCCGCGACCCAGCACCTCGACATACACGTGGATGACCTCGCGTCAGCCACCGATTGGGCGCTGGCCTGCGGTGCCACGCTTGCCGACTCGCAGCCGAACGCAGACGTCTGCGTGCTGTTCGACCCAGCTGGCCATCCGTTCTGCCTCTTCACCGAAGCGGGATAACCGCTTGGTGCTGGAATCACGCGGACGGCTTCATCGTTCTCCATCGACATGACGACCATCGGATTGATCGGAAGCGGCAACATCGGCAGCACCGTGGCGCGACTCGCGGTCGACGCGGGGTATGACGTGGTGCTGAGCAATAGTAGAGGCCCGGAAACCCTGAGCGACCTCGTGTCCGAGCTGGGAGAGCGTGCCAGCGCTGCGACATCGGCGCAGGCAGCGGCTGCCGGTGACATCGTCATCGTGACGGTGCCGCTCAAGGCTTACGACGCGGTGCCCGTCGAGCCGCTCGCGGGCAAAATCGTGATCGACACCAACAATTACTACCCCGAGCGTGACGGCCACTTCGCCGCGCTCTTTGACGAGTCGACCACGACGGCCGAGATGCTGGCGGCGCACCTGCCGGACTCGCATGTGGTCAAGGGCTTCAACAACATCTTCTTCAAACACCTCGCGGTGCTGGCGCGGCCGGCCGGTGAGGAGCGGACGACGTTGCCGATTGCTGGCGATGACGCACGGGCCAAGGCTTCGGTGATCGAGTTCTTCGACGCCATTGGATACGACGTTCTCGACGTGGGAGCACTCGCCGAAGGCTGGCGCTTCCAACGGGACACCGCCGCATACGCTCAGTTGTATGCGGTAGACGAGTCGTTCCGGGTCAGCGGACCTCGCCGTGTGTCCACTGAGGAACTTACGCAGCGGCTGGCCGAAGCCAAGCGTTACGCCGACATGTAGCCTTCGCCGCCGGCCCCAGCACCTCTAGAGCCGATCGATCCCGGCGACACGCCCGCCGTGAGCGCCATACGGGTTCACGTGAACCCGTGAGCCGATTTTGACGGGTGCGGCGTCGGCATACATCGCGGCTCCCGGAGAACTAGGTGCCGTTAAACCAACGAAGGGCCCCGCGTCGACTACTCATATTGACCGGCGGACGCAGCGTCGTGCCACTGCCAGCGTCGGCGATATGGAAGATTCGGGAGCTTTCGCTCGTCACCTCAGAATCCGTCCAAAATCTCCAGCGGCGTTGGCATGAAATCCAACACGGCAAGTGCCGCTCCCCCACGTGACGGCTGCTTATAGGTCTTCGGATGGTTCATCACCTCGGCTTCGGCCCAACGCTGAGCAACGTGGTGCGTCGCCGCATCAACCCGCTCGGGGTCTTCGTGGAGGAACAGTCCGGGCGCAATCTTGAAGCTGTCGATGAGGGCGCCCAACGCACTGTCGTGCTCACACGGCTCGTCGCCCTCGAGGATGACCCCGCGCAAGCGCGCCTGCAGGACAATTTCCGGTTAGGCGTTCTGTTGTCGGTGCTCATCCGCGACCACATTCCTTCTTCGCGCAGCACGCCCTTGACGACGTCGTAGCCGTCCACGGTGTCGGCGCACAGCGCAAACAGTGGATCCTACGTCTTGGGCGATGACGCAATGCCCCGAGTCGTCGTCCACGCACAGCAACAGGAAGTCCTCGGCCAGCAACATGGCGACTAAACCCCCGTCACGTGGGCGACAGTCGGCCTACCCCGCACTATTCGACCGGGGCCAACGGGTGGATCGCCACCTCGCCCGCTAGCAGCGGACCGGCAGCCGCAAAAGCAGCAGCCACGTTGGGGCCGGCCATGTGAGCATCCAGATCGTCTTGGGCGCGCCAACTCTCGATGGTCATGAAGGTGCCTGGGGCCGCTCCGGACTCGAAGAGTTCGTAGGAGACGCACCCATCCTCGGCTCGGGTGGCCGTCGCGAGGTCTTGCAAGGCAGCGCGGACCTGATCGACTGCGTCGGTTTGGGCGGGGATGGTGGCTATGACTCGAAGATCACTCATCGGCCCATCATGGACCTCGTACGCCACATGCACCAGGGCCGCCCGCGATGATCGTCAATCTAAACTTGACGTCGATGACCCGTCAATCTAAACTTGACGACATGACTTCAACCGATGCCCTCACCGCCCCACCCACGCTTCCCACCCTTGGCGCCACCTGGCAAGACTGGATGGCCTACGGCCAGGCCTGGCAGCGCATAGCCAGTTTCGACTTCCCCAGCACGTGGACTCACCTGCCCGCAGCGACCAACCCGAGCGGCACCCTGCGCGAATGGCCGATGACCTTCCACGCCTATCGCGAAGCCACCCCCGGCCCGCGGTGGCGCGGACTCTGGGACGCGACGCGATCGGCATACCGCGCCTGGTATTTGAGCGAAGGCGAAGCCGCCCGTCCCTCGCTGGCCGAATGCCGCGACGCCATGCAGACCCACATGCCCGAGCTGGTCCCTACCTGGGAACGCTTGCTGGCGCTCACCGATGACGATGACGTGGCCGCCCGCCTGCTGTCGATGTGGCGTATGCCGATCTTCGCCGCCGGGTGCTCGCAAGTTGCGCTGCCCGGGGGAGACCCGCTGCTGATCCGCAACTATGACTACGACCCCAACCTGTTCGAAGGGGTCATCGCCTCCACAAACTACTCCGGAAAGCGTGCCGTCCTGGGCACCTCGGACCTGCTCTGGGGCCTCGTTGACGGAATGAACGACGCCGGCTTGTCGATCTCGTTGACCTACGGCGGGCGTAAGGGCGGGGACGCAGGCTTCGGTATACCCGTGGTCATTCGCTACCTGCTCGAGACCTGCACCACCGTGGATCAGGCGTGCGAGAAACTGCGCGGATTGCCCGTCGCCCAGGCCTACAACCTGGCCATGATCGACACCAACGGCGCGCACGCCA
>JBBSVB010000043.1:0-11614 GCA_038233875.1 Actinomycetales bacterium
AGAAACCGTAGCGTAGTAGTGCGCTAGTACGCTATCACGCTGCGGGTGGCCCTAGACCAACGGCTGGGCGAGCTCGACTCGCAGGGCCGCGACCGCTTCAGCAGCGGGGACCGTGAACTGAACCTCGCGGCGCAGGTCCTTGATCGTCACGGTGCCTGCCTCGATTTCCTGGGGGCCAAGGATCGCGACGAAACGGATACCCGCCCGGTCGGCATACTTCAGTTGTTTGCCGAGTTTGCTGGCCTGCAGCACCGATTCGGTGTTGATCCCGCCACGTCGCAGGGTCGTGGTGAGCTCTAGCGCCTGAGTCATCAGCGAGTCGTCAACCAGCGGCACCAACACCTGGACGGTGCTCTCGGCGACATCAACGAGACCGGCTTCGCGCAGCTGCCAGAAGAGCCGGGTCAAGCCGATGGAGATCCCGACCCCCGGCAGACTGGACTTGTTGTAGTGACTGGCCAGGTCGTCATACCGACCGCCGGAGCAGATAGAGCCGATGCCTGGGTGCTCATCGAGCGTCGTCTCGTAGACCGTGCCGGTGTAGTAGTCCAACCCACGGGCGATCGAGAAGTTCAGGCAGTAGTCACTCTCCGGAACGCCAAGAGCTCGCACCAGGCCGAGAACCTCACGCAGTTCTGCAACACCGCGAGCCAACTCCGCACTACCCCCACTGCCTGCTTCGAGGGCGGCCAGCTTGCTGAGCGCGTCATCGTGCGACGTGCTGCGCGCACTGACAAAGCCAATCAGCGCATCAATGACCTCGGCGGAAAGACCAAAAGCCTCACCCGCCAACGTCGAGCGAACGTGCACCTCGCCGCGCTTGTCCAGCTTGTCGATCTCGCGCAGCACGGCGCCCTGTTGGTCACTGTCGCTGACGCCGAGATCTTCGAAGTAACCGCGCATCAGACGGCGGTTGTTGATGCCGATGGTGAAGGGACCGATGTTCATGTCCGAGAACAACGCGTGGATTACAGCCGGGCATTCGGCGTCGTGCTTCACGCTCAGGGTGTCTTTGCCGACGATGTCGATGTCGCACTGGTAAAACTCCCGGAACCGGCCTCGCTGGGGGCGCTCACCGCGGTAGACCCGCTGCATCTGGTAGCGGCGGAACGGGAAGGTCAGGTGGTGCTCGTGCTCGGCGACGTAGCGTGCAAGGGGCACGGTGAGGTCGAAACGCAGCGCCATCTCAGGCAACGGTGCATCTGCTGAGTCAACAGCAGCCGCCTTCTCCAAGGAACCTGTCGACTGCACGAAGTAGACCTGACGTTCGGTCTCTCCCCCAGTCTTGGTCAGCAGCACGTCGCTGACCTCGAACACCGGCGTCTCAATCGGCAAAAAACCGAAGCGCTCGAAACCGCGACGAATGGTGTCGAGCATCCGCTGGAAGGCGATCTGCTCGGGCGGGAGGAGTTCGAGTACCCCTGACGGCGTGCGTGGTGTGATCACCTGGCGGAGTCTAGGCGAGCGGTTGCTGTAGATAGGGGTTGGAGGACCGCTCGGCGGCCATCGTGGTGGCCGGGCCATGACCTGGCAGCACCAAAGCCGTGTCGGGTAGCGCTAACACCACGTCACGCAATGAGCGTTGCATCGCCGCTGGGTCGCCGCCCGCAAGGTCCGTACGACCAATTGAGCCCGCAAAGAGCACATCGCCGGAAAGCACGGTGCGATCCAGGCTCAGCCCCTCAGGTGCCGTGATTGTGTCTGGAATGCCAGCGACCTCAAAAAGCACCGACCCCTCAGTGTGGCCTGGCGCGTGGGTCACGGCGATCTGCAACCCGGCAACAGTCATGGTGGCCATCGCGCCGAGCCCGTTTGCTCGGTCCGCCTGGGAGGTTTCGGCAAACTCCACGATGGCTTCCGGCTCTCGCCACGTGGCCTCGGTCTTGAATTGGGCCTCGAGCATTGCCACAAAGGACGAGTCGATGTCACCTAGTGGATTGATGAGGCGATACCGATCCTGTGAGTGGATGCCTGTGGTCACTGAGCCTGCGAGTCCGAGCGTAGGGACGTCATACACATGGTCGAGGTGACCGTGGGTCAACAGAATCGCGACGGGGGTCAACCCTTCTGCGCGAAGCACGTCGTGCACCCGGTCGGCAACGCCGATTCCCGGGTCAACGATCACGCACTCGCCGCCTGCGTCGGGGGCGACCACGTAGCAGTTGGTCCCGAAGGCGACAGCAGGGATAGCACGGATCAACATCCGACCACTGTAAACAGGTGCCCGCTCCCCCCACATCGCTCACCAACTGCCCACCCACTCTTAGCGCCCCTACTGCTTGCCCCAGTGGGGATCGTGTCCAAACCGTTGCCCAGTTTCTCCCCGTACCCCGAAAAGGTTGCCTAAACTCTTATTTCATCCATGTTTGCCTTTCAGGAGGTCATTTATGCTGCCCAGCAGCTTTCGCGGAACCCGCATGATCGCCCTGACCGTCGGCGTAGCCGCCATGGTGGTGCTGTCCGCCTGTACTGATCAAGCCCAGCAGGACTCGGCCGTATCGCCGAGCGCCGGCGCCGCGGCGGACCCAGCTCCGAGCACCGTAAACATCGACTGCTCGTCGGCTCCTGAGATCCCCACAGACGTACCGACCTTCCGGGCGACCCAAGCACCACCGACCACCGCTCCGGATGTCGCGACCGCCGTGATGGTCACCAACTGCGGCCCCATCACCTTCGAGCTCAACGGGGCCGCCGCTCCCCAAGCCGTTGCATCGTTCCTCCTTCTCGGTGAGGGCGACTTCTGGTCCGACAGCCCATGCCATCGGTTGGTCGACGGCGGTATTCACGTGTTGCAGTGTGGCGATCCCACCGGCACCGGACGCGGCGGACCGGGCTACACCTTCGGCATCGAGAATGCTCCTGCGGACGGTTTATACCCTCGAGGCAGCATCGCGATGGCTCGCACGAACGACCCGAACAGCAACGGGAGCCAGTACTTCATCGTGTTCGCCGACACGATGCTGCCCACGGATACCGGCGGCTACAGCATCTTCGGTACAGTCACCGACGGAATGGACATTGTGGATTACATCGCCGCAGCAGGAGTTGACGGTGGTGGCGTCGAGGGTATGCCGGCACAGCCGATCAGCATCTTGGACGTTGAACTAGAAGATGAGGCGGCATCGTCGTGAGCGACAACTCAACGCAAGAAGAGCAGGTAACCGAGGAAAGCGTGGAGGAGACCGCCGAGGCCCCCACACCCGAGGCACCCGCATCTGAGGCACCCGCATCTGAAACCGCCACGCTTGAGTCGGCCGTGGATGAAGCCGTAATACCTCCTGCGCCAGACGCAGAGAAGCCCGCATCAGCCGCCGCCCCGGTGCCCAAGCCGAGCCCCCGGCCGATGCCATCCCCCGCGCAGATGGCTGGCCGAAAGGCTGCAGTGCGCCCCGCCGCCGCCCCAGCCCAGCCCGAAGGCGCATCTGAGGCCGCCATGGCCTTCGGCCGAGTCGGCGAGGACGGAACGGTGTTCGTCAAGACTGCTGAAGGCGAGCGCGCCGTCGGGTCCTACCCCGGTTCCACCCAGCACGATGCGCTGACGTATTTCGCCCGCAAGTATGACGACTTGGATGCCGCTGCGGTGCTGCTCACGCAACGCCTAAAGCAGACCGACCTGTCGGCCCACGAGGCCCGGGACGCGCTGAAGACACTGCGCGAGCACATCGGCGAAGCCAACGTCGTCGGCGACATCGACGGCCTACAGCTCCGGGTCACCGCCATTGAGGCCCAAATAGCCACGCGCGCCGACTCCGAGGCGAAGGAGCGGGCTGCCGCCAAGGTCGTGGCCGTCAAGGCACGAGAGAAGACCGTCAAGGGTGCTGAGAAGCTCGCCGGAAGCGACCCCGCCAAGGTGCAGTGGAAATCCGCCAGCGCTCGGATGCGCGAATTGTTCGACCAGTGGAAGGCCCAGCAACATGCTGGCCCGCGGCTGGACAAGGCCACCGAGGACGAACTGTGGCACCGCTTTAGCGAAGCACGTTCGGCCTTCGACAAGTCGCGTCGCGCCTGGTTCAACCAACTCGACGAAGAGCAGGAAGTGGCTCGCCGCACCAAGGAAAAACTGGTCGCACAGGCCGAGGCTTTGGCCACGAGCAAGGAGTGGGGCTCGGTTGCCGGGGAGTTCAAGCGCTTGATGGAGCAGTGGCGCCGCGCGGGCCGGGCGCAGCGCTCCAGTGACGACGCCCTGTGGGAGCGCTTCAAGGCGGCGCAGGACCAGTTCTTCAACGCCAAGGACGAGGTAGTCGCTGCCGAACGAGTCGAGTTCGAAGCGAACTTGGTCGTCAAAGAAGCGCTGCTGACCGAGGCCGAGGCTCTGCTGCCGATCAAGGATCTCGGCCAAGCCAAGCGTGCATTGCGCTCCATCCAGGACCGATGGGACGCCGCAGGCAAGGTGCCGCGCTCGGATATGACGCGGGTCGAAGGCCGGCTGCGCAAGGTCGAGGAGACCGTGCGCGACGGCGAAGACCACAAATGGACTCGGAGCAACCCTGAGCTCAACGCTCGCGCCCAATCCATGGTCGAGCAGTTGGAGCGCGCGGTCGCAGGACTGGAAGCAGACCTCGCCAACGCTCAGGCCAAGGGTGACGCCGAGGCAATTAGCGCTGCCGAGCAGTCGTTGTCAGCCCGTCAGGAGTGGCTGGCCTCGGCTCGAACCGGGCTTTCACTGTGATCGATGTCCGAGTCTGATTGAGAGCCCAGCATGATCGATATCCCAGCGTGATCGAGAATCTGGCGGCCTACCTGGACGCCAGCCCTTCGCCGTTTCATGCAGTCGAGACGGCGGCAGACCTTCTGATCGCAGGCGGCTTCAACGAGTGCGCTGAGCACCAAGCCACCCCACCTGGGCCGGGGCATTTCTTTGCGCGCAGAGGCGGTTCTCTGGTGGCGTGGTCACAGACCGAAGACATCCCCGCCCAGCATCCCTTCCGCGTGGTCGGCGCGCATACCGACTCCCCGAATCTGCGGATCAAACCCCACCCCGATCGTCATTCACATGGATGGCACAGCCTCGGCGTGGAGGTGTACGGCGGCCCCCTGCTGACATCCTGGCTTGACCGCGATCTGGGCCTATCGGGTCGAGCCGTGCTGCGCACCCCAGGCGGGTCGGTCCCCACGCTGTTCCACATAGCCGATCCCATCTTGCGGATCTCACAATTGGCTATCCACCTCAACCGCGACGTCTCCACCGAGGGCGTCAAACTCAATCCCCAACAACACCTGGCACCCCATTGGGGTCTGGGTGCGGGGACTGGCAACTTCCACTCCTACTTAGCCGACGTCCTCGGGGTTGAGCGCGGCGACCTGCTGGCTTGGGAAGCCATGACTCACGACCTGACCCCGGCTCGGGTCATTGGGCGCGACCGCGACCTCTTGGCTAGCGCTCGCCTCGACAATCAGGCCACCTGCCACGCGGCCATTCGAGCCTTACTGGAGTCGTTAGATACCCCCGCCGCCTCACCGACTCCGGCAGTGGTCTTGTTCGATCACGAAGAGGTAGGCAGCACCACGGCCAGCGGGGCCGGCTCAACCTTCCTCACCGGGTGGCTTGAGCGGATCGTGGCCGCTCGCGGCGGGTCTCGGGAGCACTATCAGCGGGCCATGGCCATCACGATGGTGGCCTCGGCGGACATGGCCCACGCGATCCATCCGAACTACCCCGAGCGGCACGAACCAAGCCACCAGGTCCAGATGAACGGCGGACCCGTGCTGAAGGTCAATGCCCAAGGTCGCTACGCCAGTGACGCCCTCGGCGCGGCGGCCTTCGCCCTTGCGTGCGAGCAAGCGGGCGTCCCCATGCAGACCTACGTGCACCGCACTGACCTGCCCTGTGGCTCCACGGTCGGACCGATGACCGCAGCCGCTACCGGCGCGACCACGGTCGATGTCGGGGCCGCCACCTTGTCGATGCACTCGGCCCGCGAGGTGTGCGGAGTGCCCGACCACACGGCATACATCGGCGCCCTTGCTGCGTTCTTGGCACCCACCACGTAGCGTTGCCCTGGTCAAGCGGCCTGCGGGCTGCGCCTGATCACCCTGAGGAGGTCCCGTCGTGAGCGACGAGAAGAGCATCACCGTCACCCGGTCCATGGATGCATCCACTGCAAAGATCTTCGATGTGCTGTCCAACCCCGAGCACCACGTGGCTATCGACGGGTCCGGCTTCGTCCGCTCCGTTGAGCACGCTGATCGCATCACGGCCACCGGCCAGGTGTTCACGATGAACATGGAAGGCCCACACATGGGCGGGGAGTACCAGACCGACAACCACGTCACCGGGTTCGACGAGGGCGCGCTCCTGGCGTGGCAGAGCACCCCGGCAGGAGCAGAGCCCTACGGGTGGGAATGGGTATGGCGCCTGGTCTCCACCGGTCCCGACTCCACCGACGTCTCGCTCACCTACGACTGGAGCAAGGTCACCGACAAGGAGATCCTGTCGAAGGTGACGTTCCCCTTGCTCAGTACCGACCAGTTGGAAGAGTCACTGGCCAACCTCGCTGGGGCCATCTCGACCTAGACCGCGCGGCGTGGGGCGTTCTGGTTGACGCCCCACGTCAGCAGGTTCGTCTCAGGCGAGCCAGGTGCTTTAACCGCGTTTCCCCAGAGCCCCACCGACCGGAGCCGACGTCTGGCTCAATCTTTAACGCCACAAAGGACCCACAATGGCTCGCTCGCACAACTCCGCTGATCGGACCCAGCGCGCAGCGGCGATGCAACGCCAAGCGCGCGCCAAAGAACGTCGCAGCACGTTGCTCGTCTGGGGCGGGGCGGCGATGGTCGTGCTGCTGATCGTCGGTGCCGTGGCCTTTGCCATCCTCACGCGCCCCAGTTTGAGCGGGGTCGCGCAGTACGAAGACTTGGGCAGGGACCACGTGGCCGAGGCAGCCACCTACGAGCAAGACCCACCCGTAGGTGGTGACCACAACCAGGCGTGGTGGAACTGCGGGATCTACTCAGAGCCCATCCCGCCGTATCACGCTGTCCACTCACTGGAGCACGGCGCGGTGTGGCTGACGTACCGCTCAGACATCGACCAAGACGCCCTTGCCACGCTGACGGACTTGGCCGACCGAGAGTTCATGTTGCTGTCCCCGAACGACACGCAGACGAGCCCCATCGTGGCCACAGCCTGGGGTCAGCAACTCGAGGTCGACACGGCCGACGACGAGCAACTCCCGTTGTTCATCAGTGAATACGTGCAAGGCCCGCAGACCCCCGAGCCTGGTGCAACGTGCAGCGGAGGTACCACCACCGACTTGGTGACGGCTCCATAGTGGTTGGCAGCCCTGTGGTTGACAGCTCTGTGGCTGACACCTCATCGCCGACAAAGCGGAGCGTGGGTCCCAGTCGAGTCACCATAGCGGCCGTGGTTGTCGCCATGGTCGTGGGAGTCTTGGGTGGATGGTTGACCTTCGGTCAAGCCAGCCCGGGCACTGACAGCGTCGATGCTGGGTTTGCCCGTGACATGAGTGAGCATCATGCCCAAGCCGTGGATATGTCGTTGATAGCCCTGCAGGCCTCAGATGACCGCAACATCGACGTCTTGGCGTACGACGTCGCCACCACCCAGAGCACCCAGATCGGAACGATGAAGGGGTGGCTCGACCAATGGGACGTGCCGTCGACGCGCAGCGGCTCGCGGATGGAGTGGATGTCGGCCGAGGTCATGCCGGGGATGGGCGACACAGAAGGTATGGCGGGCACGGAGGGCAAGCCAGGAGCCGATGGAGTGCCTAAGGCTGGCCCGGGTGATCCCGACTATCGAGCGATGCCTGGCATGGCGACTAACGCACAGATGGAGCAGCTTCGAGGTGCCCCCTCGACCGAGGCCGAGGTCCTCTACCTTCAGCTGATGATCACCCACCACCTTGCCGGAGTGGCGATGGCTCAGGCCGCCGCAGATCAGGCGAAGACCCCCGAAGTGGTGCAGTTGGCGTCCGCGATGGTCAACGGTCAGCGCAGCGAGATCACGCTGATGACCGACCTCTTGACCGAACGCGGTGCCGCGCCGCAAGAAAGCATGTGACGTCGCTACCTCATTAGCGGGCGACGTGCTCCGGGTTCGCAGTGTGTGGATGATCTTTACGGTGCGGGTCGGTGCCGTGCGTCCCGGTCACCCGGTAGACATCGAGCACCGCGTGGACCCGTCGCACCGCGCGGACGACACTGTCGAGGTGTGAGGGGTCAGCCATCTCAAAGGTAAACCTCGACAGCGCAATGCGGTCGCGTCCCGTTTGCACCGAGGCAGACGTAATGTTGACCCGCTGCTCAGCCAACGCCTTAGTGATGTCGGTCAGCAATCCGGGCCTGTCCAGCGCTTCGACCTGCATATTCACCAGGAAGACGCTGGCCTCCGTGGGAGACCACGCCACCTCGATGAGACGGTCCGGGTGTCGCTTGAGCGTCTCCACGTTGTTGCAGTCCACCCGGTGCACCGACACCCCCTTGCCGTGCGTGACGAAGCCCAGGATCTCGTCGCCGGGCACGGGGGTGCAGCAACGAGCGACCTTGACCCACACATCTCCGGCACCCACGACGGTGACCCCGGGGTCGGTCGCCCGAAGACGTCCTCGGCGCGGCATCACCGCTTCGGCAAGATCCTCGGTGGCGCTGTCTTCCCCGCCAAGCGTTGCGACCAGTTGGTTGACAACGTGGTCAGCGGAAACGTGGGAATCCCCCACGGCAGCGAACAACGACTCGATGGATTGGTAGCGCAGGTCGCCAGCAACCGCCGTGAGCACGTCGCGGGACATCAGTCGCTGGAGCGGCTGGTTGCGCTTTCGTAGCACCTTGGCCAACTGCTCACGGCCCTGGTCGATCGCTACGTCGCGACGTTCCTTGGAGAACCAATGACGGATCTTGGTGCGGGCTCGACCACTCTTGACAAACTTCAACCAGTCACGACTCGGGCCGGCGTCCTCGGCTTTGGAGGTGATGATCTCCACGACATCGCCGGTGATCAGTGCATTCTCCAACGGCACGAGTTTGCCGTTGACTCGCCCGCCCACGCACCGGTGACCGACCTCGGTGTGGACGGCGTAAGCGAAGTCGACCGTCGTCGCACCCGCAGGTAGAGCCATGACGTCGCCTGCGGGGGTATAGACGTAGACCTCGGCTGCGTGGATCTCGAACTGAAGCGACTCCAAGAACTCGTCCGGATCGGAGGTGTCGGCCTGCCAGTCGACGAGTTGCCGAAGCCAGGTCAGATCGCCGCTGGGCGAGCTGCCGACAGCGTGCTTGCCCATCTCCTTATATTTCCAATGCGCCGCAACACCATATTCGGCACGTCGGTGCATCTGATGGGTGCGGATCTGGACCTCGACGGGCTTGGTGTCCGGACCCATGACCGTGGTGTGCAGCGACTGGTACATGTTGAACTTCGGAACCGCAATGTAGTCCTTGAACCGCCCCGGCACCGGGTTCCAGCGGGCGTGCAGCGCCCCGAGGACGGCATAGCAATCGCTGATCGACTCCACCAAGACCCGCACCGCGACCAGGTCATAGATCTGCTCGAAATCGTGGCCGCGCACGATCATCTTTTGGTAGACGGAGTAGTAGTGCTTGGGCCTGCCAGTGACAGTGGCTCGGATCTTGAAACTCTTGAGGTCCGTGCCGATCTGGGCTCGCACCCGGGCGAGGTACTCCTCACGCTCCGGTGTGCGCTCCGCGACCATATGCACGATCTCGCTGTAGACCTTGGGGTAGAGGTAGGCGAACGACAGGTCCTCTAGCTCCCACTTGATGGTGTTCATCCCGAGGCGGTGAGCCAACGGCGCGAAGATCTCGAGGGTCTCGGCCGCCTTGCGAGCCGCAGAGGCCGCAGACACGTACCGCCAGGTGCGGGCGTTGTGGAGGCGGTCGGCCAGTTTGATGACCAACACCCGGATGTCGCGCGACATGGCGACGACCATTTTGCGCACAGTCTCGGCCTGCGCGGCTTCGCCGTACACGACCTTGTCGAGTTTGGTGACGCCGTCGACCAGCATGGCGATCTCGTCACCGAAGTCCGCACGCAACTGTGTGAGCGAGTAGTTGGTGTCCTCGACGGTGTCGTGCAGCAACGCGGCCGCAATCGTCGATGGCGTCATGCCCAACTCGGCCAGGATGGTCGCAACGGCCAACGGGTGGGTGATGTATGCGTCGCCGCTTTTGCGCATCTGACCGCGATGCTTGTCTTCAGCGACGACAAACGCGCGCTCGATCAATTGCAGGTCACCCCTGGGGTGAGTGGCCCGGACCGCCCGAAGCAGCGGCTCCAGGACCGGATTGTCGCTGGCTCGCGAGCCCCCCAGGATCGCCCAACGGGTGCGGACTCCCGGGGTCGTCGCTGAGGGGATGGTGGGTGCGACATCCTCGCTCATGGGGAAAGTGTATGCGGAGGGTCTTAGCGGTTTGCATCGCCCGTCCCCGTGTTCAGCAGGTCAGAAGTGACGTGACTTCTACGTGCGGCACGGCGCCCCGGCCGCTCAGCGCTTCGATCTCGACCAGCACCTCCAGAGCGGTGATGACCCCGGCCGCCTGCCGGACGAGGCCGGCTGCCGCAGCAGCGGTACCACCGGTGGCCAAAACGTCGTCGATGAGCAGCACACGCTGACCCTCGCGGACCGCGTCGCGGTGCATCTCGACGGTGGCGCTGCCGTACTCCAGGTCGTACGTCACGGCATACGTCGCGCGGGGCAGTTTGCCTTGCTTGCGAATCGGCACGAAGGGCAAACCGAGCTCTTGAGCCACAAGGGCACCGAAGATGAAGCCTCGAGCCTCGATGCCCGCCACGACATCAGCAGTGGCCGTATGCCGCGCGGCGATGTCGTGCACGATGCGTCGGCATAACTGAGCGTCGCCAAAAAGCGCGGTGAGATCCTTGAAGAGCACTCCCTCAACCGGAAAGTCGGGGACGTCGATCAGGATGGCCTCAACGTCGCCCGGCAGCGACAGGTCGCTCACCGTCGGGACTTCGGCGGCTTCTTGGGCTGGTTGCGGGGGCCGCGCTGGGCGTACGGGTGCACCCCACGCTCGGTCACGTCGCCGCGCACCTGCGGTGCTGCTGCGGCTCCGCGCTGGGCTTGGGTCGGCGCATCGTCATCTACGAGAAGGTCGCCTTGCCCTTGCTCGGCGGCAGCACCTGAGGTCCCAGCGGTGGCCTGTGCCACGGCGGCTTTGTCGACAGCCTTGCGCTGGACCTTCTTGTCGAGGGCGGCTACTTCCTCGTCGCGCTGCCGCAGCTGAACCAGGAGCGGCGTCGCGATGAAGATGGAGGAGAATGTCCCGACGGTGATGCCGATGAAGAGGGCAACAGCCAAGTCGAGCAGCGTACCGGGGCCGATGAAGATGATGCCGACGATGACAATGGTCGCCACCGGCAGCAACGCCACCACGGAGGTGTTGATCGAGCGCACGAGGGTTTGGTTCACCGCGAGGTTCGCCGCCTGGGCGTACGTCATCCGCCGCGTGTCCATGGCTTGCTCCGTGCTTTCGCGGACCTTGTCGAAGACGACGATGGTGTCGTAGATCGAATAGCCCAGGATCGTGAGGAATCCGATCATCGAGGCCGGCGAAACCTCAATCCCCAACAGCGCGTAGGCACCGACGGTGAACACCACGTCGTGCAGCAGGGCCA
>JBBSVB010000044.1:0-11380 GCA_038233875.1 Actinomycetales bacterium
ACGAACCGTCATCGGTGTCGATGACCACCATCCCGCTGACGTAGCGACGCTCGCCACCAAAGGACAACGAGGTGCTGCCGCCAAGTCCTCGAACGTCGCCTTGCAGCTCGGGCACTTCGTCCTCGTCGGCCCACGCGACAATCACAGGCAGGTCGGGGCCTCGAAGGGAAAAAGTCCGATCGTCGCTTTCGCCGACCACCTCCATCGTCAGCCCGGTGGCACCTGCCGTGTGCTCGATTGCGGTGTCCACCATCTCGGCATACTCGTCGGGGGCGTTGCGCGGGTTGATGACAATTTCGATCGTTTGGCACGGGTCGAAGCCAACAGGCTCGACCCCGTCGGCCTGTGTCATGGCGTAGGCGAAGGTCCCGGCACCATCGGAGGCTTGGGAGGCCCCGGCGACTGAAACGTCCATTTGAGAGAACAGGCGCCGGACCGTGTCCATATCGTAGGAGGGGTGAAAGGCTACAAAGGCGGCGATCACCGTGCCCACCACGACCAACGTGGTAAACGCTCCACCCAGCGCAGACCCCTCGCTGCGGTCGCCATACTCCGGCTCGGTGGGCATGACACGATCATCGGGTACGTCGCTGTGGACGCGCTGAGGGAGGCACGATGAAGTGGTTGGAACGCGTCGATGACCTTCAGCAACGCCGCCGCGCCCTGGGTATCCCCATCGCTGCGGTCTACAAATTTGTCGATGACCAAGGCATCTTCTTAGCCGCGCTGATCACGTACTACGGTTTCTTGTCCCTCTTCCCGCTTTTGCTGCTGCTGACGTCGGGCCTCGGTTTTGCTCTGCAAACGCAACCCGAACTGCAAGAACGCATCCTGGACACGGCGCTGAGCCAGTTTCCGGTCATCGGTGCGCAGGCGCGCAATCCCGATGGTCTGCAGGGCAGCGCGGCCGCGGTGATCGTCGGCTCGCTCATTGCTGTGTATGGCGCCTCGCGGGTGGCGATTGCGACGCAACACATGATGAACGTGTGCTGGGCGGTGCCTCGGCACAAGCGACCTAACCCGATCGTAGCCAGGCTTCGCAGCGCCGTGCTCATCGGCATTGCTGCGGTGGGGCTCGTGGGCAGCACGGTGTTGTCCGCGCTGAGCAGCAGCGCGTCGGCATACGGCCTAGACATCGGCGGGTTAACTAGCGGCGGCCTCTTCGTTGCCTCGCTCGTAATGATTTGCGCGCTCTTTGCTTTGGGTATGCGGACCGCCACCACGAGATCGTTGACCTGGCGCAACGTGCTCCCCGGAGCAATCACCGCCGCCCTCGGGTGGCAAGCCATGCAGTCATTCGGGGCGACCTACGTGGGGCAGGTGGTGAACACCACGAATGACACGTACGGCGTGTTCGCCCTAGTCCTGGGGCTCATGGCCTGGCTCTTTTTAGTCGCCGTCGTGCTGGTGATGTCGGTAGAAATCAATGTGGTGCTGCTCAAGGACCTGTATCCGCGTGCCCTCTTGGCTCCGTTTACCGAAGACACCGAGCTCACGGATGCCGACGAACAATCCTTTGACGACTCGGCCCAAGCCACGAAGACCAAGGAGTTCGAAGACGTCGACGTGACTTTCGACAAGGATAGTGAGGGATCTACGGAGCCATAGGCGATCCTACGGACCCGCTGGACTCATTAGCCGGACGGCGGGTCCGACCAATCAGCCCGAAAATTTCGTGCAGTCGTCGCGAGGATAGGTCTAAGAAACGGAGGGCGGTGGGGGTGGAGGCGTCGAGCCTGAGCCCGGCTGGTATGGGTTCGTGCTGGGCGGCTGCTGGTTCGAACCGGGGGGCGGGGGTGGAGAAGGGTAGCCGCCCTGGTTGTAAGCACCCTGGTTATAGCCACCTTGGGCCGCCTTCTTGGCCTTGGACCGACCGATGAACCACAACACAGCACCGACCAGAAGAAGGAGCCCACCGAGGCCGATGGCGAGCACGCCTATAACCAGTCCCACCGCTCCTGAGGTGAGTTGTCCGAGGTCGACGGCCGGGCCGATCAGCGTCGCCCCTCCGCTGCATTCCACCTGATATTCACCTGCGCTGGTGGATTCGAAACTGCCCACTTCTCTGACGGGGACATCTGCGAGTTCGACGAACGCTGTGGCTGGTTTCACAGCAACGTCCTGGCCATCGGGTCCGGTGACTTCGCACGTCGCCGTCTGGGAGTCCTGCGACGATGCGCCATAGATGGTGCGGAGCTCCCCCTCATCCATGGTGACCGTAGTGCTGCCGTTCGTCATAGGGCCGGCACTTTCCACCCCGTCCGACAGCGTTCCCACGGCCCGCGCCCCGAAGATGACCGTAGCCACCACTCCGGCGATGGCGATGACCAAACCCAGCCAGAACAAGATTGCCCCTATGCGTTTCATGGCGTCATCCTAAGGCGCTAGCACGCCGAAACACACGACCTTGCGTCTCCAGTCGCGCCAGCGCAGCGGCCGTGTTTTTCTGGATACATGACCAAAGATCAACTGACCTTCAACAACCCGGTGGATCGCCACCCCACCATCACCCCACCGAAGCAAGACCAAGACATGCCTGGCCTCGACGCTGAGCTCGACCCGAAAGCCGATCGCGGCGAGACGTCATACCGAGGCACGGGGCGCTTGATAGGCCGCAAAGCGCTGATCACAGGTGGTGACTCAGGCATCGGAAGCGCGGTGGCCATTGCGTTCGCGCGTGAAGGGGCCGACGTGGCCATCAACTACCTGCCCGCCGAAGAGCCCGACGCGAAGGCGATCATCGACCTAATCGAAGCCGAGGGGCGGACCGCGGTGGCCCTCCCTGGGGACATCACCGACCGCGACTTCTGCGTCGAGATGGTCCGGGCTGCCGTCGAAGGCTTGGGTGGACTCGACATCCTGGTCAATAACGCAGGTAGGCAAGTTACTGCGCCGAAGTTGGCCGGTCTTAGTGACGACCAGTTCGACGTGACGATGAAGACGAACGTCTATGCGATGTTCTGGATCACCAAGGCCGCGCTGCCGTATATGCCCGCGGGGTCGGCGATCATCGCGAGTTCGTCGGTCCAGGCCTACAGCCCCAGCGAACACCTGATCGACTACGCCACGACGAAGGCGGCAATGAATGCGTTCACCAAGGGCTTAGCCAAGCAGTGCGCGCCATTGGGTATTCGCGTGAACGCGGTCGCACCAGGCCCGATTTGGACGCCGTTACAGGTGGTTGAGGGTCAGCCCAAGGAAGCCATCCCCGAATTCGGAATCGGGACGCCGTTGGGCCGCGCCGGTATGCCGGTCGAGTTGGCCCCCGCATACGTGTTCTTGGCGTCACCAGAATCTAGTTATGTGATTGGCGAAACGCTGAACGTCAACGGCGGTCTGGACTCGCCGTAGGACAGATCCTGCAGATCAAAGAAGGACGGGTTGCTGGAAATGCCCACCAACCCCATGACGAGGGCAGTGAGTCCACATCTGTTGTGAACGGCACCGGGCACTGGGTCGGTGGGCGACTGTGGGCCTCGTATCTCGCCCGATGGTGCTGAGTTTGCGCTGCCGCCGATGGGGGAGGTCGTTCCCCGGAAGGCGCATCGCCCGTCATGAGGGAGCCTATGCATCGTGACGACCTCGCCGAAGCAATCGGGTGTGTGGGTGCCTTGTGCCACAGTTCGGACATGAGGAGAGCGGCAGATGCAAAAGCGTGACGGACGACTGGTGCTCAGTGCCACGGACGTCACCAAACACGTCGCGTGCCCTCACGTCACAACGCTGGATCTGGCGGTCACACAAGGTGTTGTGCCTAAACCCACTGACGGGGTAGACGCCCAACTTCAACTGATCTTCGACAAAGGGCTAGAGCACGAGGCCGACTACCTCGCGTCGCTACATGATCAGGGCCTGACGATCGTTGAGATTCCTGACGAGGGGTTGAGCCTAGCGGAGCGTGAATCACTGACGATCAAGGCCATGCGCGAGGGCGCGGAGGTGGTTTTTCAAGCAGCACTGTTTGACGGCACATGGGTAGGGTTCGCGGATTTTCTGATTCGCGTCGAGCGCCCCAGCATCTTCGGCAACTGGTCCTACGACATTGCAGACACGAAGTTGGCTCGACGGCTCAAAGTCCCGGCGTTGCTACAGATGGCGTCGTATGCCGCGCGGCTGACGCAGGTGCAAGGCGTCGCGCCCCGCCAACTCACGGTGGTCGCCGGAGACGGCACGCACTACCCGTGGCGGTTCGTCGATGTGGACTCCTATGCCGCGAGAGTGCGCGGCCGACTGCAGAGCGCGATCGCGAAGCAACCCCCGACCGAAGCCGTCCCGGTGCCCTACTGCGCACAGTGTCGGTGGCAGCCCCGGTGCACGCAGGAGTGGAACGACACCGACGACGTATGCCGAGTGGCTGGCTTGCGCAGCGACCAGCGCACCCGACTCCGCGAGGTGGGCATTCTCACCTTGACCGCCCTTGCCCAGGCAGGTCCGGACGATCCACGCGTCGCGTCGGCCCTGAGCGTGAGCGCCCGCACTCGCCTGTGCGGGCAAGCCCAGCTGCAACGGGACGAGAAGACCACGGGCGAGCCTGCATACCGGGTGCTGCCGGTGGCCGAGGGGCAGGGCCTGGCCCTGCTGCCCGAGCCCGATCCTGGTGACGTGTATCTCGACTTCGAGGGCGACCCCTTTGCTCCCGGTGGCCACGGCCTTGAATACCTTGCGGGCGTGTGCGATCGAGACGGGACCTTCTATAAGTGGTGGGCCCACGACGCCCCCGCTGAGGCGGTCATGGTGCAAGGGCTGCTGGATTGGCTGGTTGCCCGGTGGCGCGAGTCCCCAGGCATGCACATTTACCACTACGCGAACTACGAACAGGCGGCACTCAAACGGCTCACCGGTCGCGAAGCGGTCGCCGAGTCGCAACTGGACATGCTTCTGCGCGGCGAGCGGTTCGTCGACCTCTACTCCGTGGTGCGCCAGGGCGTGCAGATTTCGAAGGACTCCTACTCGATCAAAAAACTCGAGGCGTTCTACTGGGGCGGCATTCGCTCTGCGGGGGAGGGGGAGGTCGATAACGCGCTGTCGTCGGTCGTCGAATACGAAAAATGGGCGGCTTCCGATCGGTCGGACCACACGATCCTTGACCGAATCGCGCGCTACAACTACGAGGACGTGAAAAGCACACTGGCGCTGCACGACTGGTTAGAAGTGCTCCGCTACGAGGTCGAGACACCTCATGGGTCGCCGGTGCCGCGTCCGGGCGAGCAGCTGCTGGATGAGGCGCGAGACAGCGAGGCCATTGGGGCCGAGACTGCCCTGGCCGATCGACTCTTGCTGGCCGCCGAGCCACTTCTCGCGGGGTGCGTAGGGTGGCATCGTCGTGAAGACAAGCAGGTCTGGTGGGACTACTTCCGCACCACGTCCATGAGCGACGAAGAGCTCAAGGAGGATCGCAGCACCATCGGCGGTGTGGGTGCCCCGAGCCGGATCAGAGAAATTAAACGATCCTACGTCTGGCGCTACCCCTTCGACCCCCAAGATGGGCGGGTTGGTAAGACCATGGACGACGCCCGTCTCCACGAGAGCGTGGGCGAGGTTGTCGGCTCGGATCTGAACGAGGGATGGATCGAGATCAAACGAGGCAAGGGTAAAGACCCAGTGCTGGCGACGGCCCTGGTCAGCAAGGAGTGGGTTAACAACGTGGTGCTACGCGAGGCGTTGATGGCTCTGGGGGAGCAGGTGCTTGTCGGTGGTGGTGGTGCCGGGGAGGCTTTGCTGCGTCGCAGGGTCCCGGCGCACCTCGAGCCTGTCGGCTCCGAAGACCCCGTCGATGTGGTGCGACGGGTGGGTGTGGCTCTGGAGGGTGAAGTTCTCGCGGTGCAAGGCCCCCCCGGATCAGGCAAGACGTATGCCGGCCAACACCTCATCCGCGACCTCCTCGACGCCGGTCTTCGGGTCGGGGTCACAGCCAACTCACACAGCGTGCTGGGGCAGCTATTGCGTAAGACCGAACGACCGGGCGTGCGCAAGGTCGCCAAAGAACAGATCCCCCCCGACCCAGACCCCGATGATCTTATCGAGCTCACGGACTCTAACGAGAGGCTGCTCGAGTCGCTCGGCCCGAGCGGCGCGCGACTAGTCGGGGGAACCGCGTGGCTGTGGGCTCGCGAGGAGATGCGCGCCAGTGTTGACGTCTTGGTCATCGACGAGGCTGGTCAGTTTTCGCTAGCCAACGCGCTCGCCGTGGCTGGTGCCGCCGATTCATTAGTGCTGCTTGGGGACCCCCAGCAGTTGGCGTCCCCGTCCAACGGGATACACCCGCACGGGGCCGGGGTGTCGGCCTTAGAACACATACTCGACGGCGCACCCGTGATGCCGACCGGCCGTGGCGTTTTCTTGGATCGCACCTGGCGGATGCACCCTGACATCACCGCGTTCGTATCGACGTTGTCCTACGACGATCGCCTCATGTCGGCGCCCGGCCGAGGACAGCAACGCCTCCTAGGGGTGCCTAGCGGCGCAGCGGGCGATGGCGCGGGTGACCTCAACACAGCGATCGATCTCAATGGGGCCGGTCTGCGCTGGGTGCCCCAAGATCATGAGGGGCACAGCAGCGACAACTCGCAGGAGGCGCAGGTCGTCGCGGATCTCGTTGACCGGCTTTTGGCGGGGCGCTGGGTCGATGCAGCAGGTGACGAACGCGATCTCGAGGCCAGCGACATCTTGGTCGTCGCCCCCTACAACGCCCATGTTACCCAGGTTGCGGCCATCGTTCCCGAAGGCGTCCAGGTGGGGACGGTCGACAAGTTTCAGGGCCGCGAAGGAGCAGTCGTGATCTACACCATGGCCTCATCGAGCGCCGCTGATGCCCCACGCGGCGTCGACTTTCTTTACGACACCCACCGCCTCAACGTGGCAATCTCTCGGGCCAAAGCGGTGGCCATCGTCGTTGGAAGTCCTGTTCTCTTGGAGGCACCCGTGCACACTCCTGAGCAACTGCGCGCCGTCAACGCCCTCTGCCGATTCGTCGATGCGGCACAGACGTGACGCGGTCGGCCGATAGCAGCTTCGTGAGCGATGACGTTCGCTCCGCCGACCTACGCAAGATGCGCCGATTTGCCAGTGGCCTGCTGCTCCTGGCGGCGGTGATCTTCGCGCTAACCATCGGCCGCGAGGGCGCTTTGGGGTACGTCCATGCTGGGGCCGAGGCGGCCATGGTCGGCGCCATTGCCGACTGGTTTGCTGTCACCGCCATCTTCCGGCACCCGCTCGGCATACCGATCCCCCACACCGCCCTGATCCCACGGCGCAAAGACACCCTGGCCCAAGGTCTCGAGCAGTTCGTCACGGAGCACTTCTTGAGTCCCTCGACTCTTCGGGAGCGATACCTCGACGCGGACGTCATCGCACGGGTGGGGACGTGGCTCAGCGACCCCCAACACAGCGAACGCGTCGTGGCCGAGGCAGCTCCTTGGGCGCAAACCGTCCTACGAGGGATTACCCGCGAAGACGCCAAGGCGCTCGTTGATGAGACGCTGATCCCACGATTGCGCGGCGAGCCGATCAGCCCCCTGGCCGGCCACCTCATCGAAGGTGTGGTCCGTGATCGCGCGCACCATTCGCTCGTCGACCTCGCCGCCCACGAGCTGCACGCCTGGGTGGCGGCGCACCCAGAAGACGTGGCGCGCATTGTCGCCTCTCGTGCGCCGTGGTGGTCCCCAACGTGGGTGGACGACCGCGTCGTAGGGCGCGTCTATGGTGAGGTGTTGGCCTGGGCCAAAGAAGTGCGCGATGACCCTGCCCACCGGGTGCGTCAAGCCCTCGACTCCTACCTGGCCTCGGCGGCGCAGGACTTGCAACACGACTCGGCAACGATGGCCAAGGCAGAAGCCTTCAAAGAGCATGTGCTGGATCACCCGCAGACGGCCGAGACGGCGGTCGAGCTGTGGGAGGGCGTTAAGAATGCGTTGCTCGCGGCTCTCGGCGACGCTCCCGGCCCGTTGCGCACGCGGCTGGCCGATGAGCTCGGATCCTTTGGTCACCGGCTGACCGTTGACGATGTGCTACGCAATCGACTCGACGCCTGGGGCGCCGACGCCGTGATGGCAGTCGTCGACCAATACGGCACCGAGGTCACCGGCGTCATTACCGCCACCATCAAACGGTGGGACGGCGACCTGGCAGCGCGGCGCATCGAGTTGCACGTCGGCCGTGACCTGCAATTCATCCGGATCAACGGCACCGTCGTCGGAGCGCTGGTCGGGTTGACGCTGCACGCCATCACCCAACTCCTGACCTAGCCAAGGCTCTTCCGGCCCGGCGGCTGCTGGACCGTCGCTGTGGATAACTTCTGCGGTCATGGCTGCGATCGGGCCACAGTGGCGTCCATGACTTTTAAAGACCTTCCGCCGAACTGGCCTTCCCAGCCCCTGACGTCACCCGACCTAGTCCATGACGTGCTGGACCTCTGCGTCAACAACACGGACCGCGTCAAAGGCGGATTGTCCGTGCTTGTGCTGCGCGACGATTTAACCTTGGCCCAACCGATTTTCGTTAAGGGGCCGTTGCCGAGGCTGGACCGATTCGAGACCCTCAAGTCGCTCTTTCGAGGGTGCTCCCGCGACGGCCTGGACGGAGCTTTCGTTGTGGGCATCGTGCACGAGGCTCCGGGGCTCAGCGATGACGATCGGGCGCTGCATCAGGACATGATCGACGTGTGCGCCGAGTTAGGTTTCAGATTGGTGAGCACTCATCTTCTTTGCGATAGCGCTACGGTGGTGCTCCCGGTGGCGCGTTTGGCGGCTTGAGAGATCGAGGTGTGGGTCTCGCACGTCGTCGGTTTTGAGGCCTGATGCCGGTTCGCGTCGGCTGGCTCCTTTAGTCTGAACGGCGTGAGCAGGGCACCGAGAGATCTCACCGCCCGAGCAGCGGCGGTTCCCGCCACCATCCCCTACCCGGGAGATCTGCCGGTCGTGGAGCGCAAGGATGACCTGCTCCAGGTCATCGCGGAGCACCAAGTCGTGATCGTGGCGGGGGAGACGGGATCGGGCAAGACCACCCAGATCCCAAAGATGTGCCTGGAATTAGGGCGTGGCGTCAAGGGCACCATCGGCCACACCCAACCGCGCCGTATTGCGGCGCGCGCGGTGGCCGAGCGGATCAGCGCCGAGCTTGGGGTCGAGCTGGGCACCACCGTCGGATACCAGGTCCGATTCACCGACAAATCCAGGCACGACACATTGATCAAGGTGATGACTGACGGCATCGTCCTCTCAGAGTTGCACCGCGACAAGATGCTCAGCAAGTACGACACGTTGATCATCGACGAGGCCCACGAGCGCAGCCTCAACATCGACTTCATCCTGGGCTACCTCAAGCAGCTCTTGCCCAAGCGCCCCGACCTCAAGGTCATCATCACCTCGGCCACCATCGACGTGGACCGGTTCGCCGAGCACTTCGCGGCCCCCGACGGCACCCCGGCGCCGATCGTCGAAGTCTCCGGACGAACCTACCCCGTGCAGGTGGGCTATCGCCCGTTGACCCGCCCCGGCCCGCCCGCCAAAGACGGCAGCCCCACCGATATCGAGGTCGACCAGGTCGCGGGCATCTGCGATGCAGTCGAGGAGCTGTGGACCCACCCCACCGCCAACGACGGCGGCCCGCAGGACATCTTGGTGTTTTGCTCGGGGGAGCGGGAGATCCGCGATGCCTGCGAGGCCTTAGCCAAACTCGGCCTCGGAGACACCCAGATCCTCCCGCTGTATGGACGCCTCTCTGCAGCAGAGCAGCACCAAGTCTTTTCCACGCACGGCGGGCGACGCATTGTGGTCGCCACCAACGTCGCTGAGACCTCGCTGACGGTGCCCGGCATCAGGTATGTCGTGGACACTGGCACCGCCCGCATCTCGCGGTACAGCCAGCGCCTTAAAGTCCAGCGTCTGCCGATCGAGCCGATCTCCCAGGCGAGCGCCAACCAGCGCTCTGGCCGCTGCGGGCGGGTGGCTGACGGCATCGCCATCCGGCTGTATGCCGAAGACGACTTTGACGCCCGCCCCGAGTTCACTGACCCCGAGATCGTGCGAACCAACCTGGCCAGCGTCATTTTGGCGATGACCGACCTAGGGCTCGGCCGCATCGAGCGCTTCCCGTTCTTGCAACCCCCGGACTCGCGGCAGATCGCCGACGGCGTCCGTCTGCTCGAAGAGCTCCAAGCCATTAATCCCGACGCCCCCGCGGACGTCCCGCGCAAGCGACTGACGGCATACGGAAGGGCAATTGTCGCCTTGCCGGTAGACCCCCGGTTGGCGCGCATGCTTGTCGAAGCCGACCGCAACGGTGCCCTGGCCGAAGTCCTCGTCATCGCCAGCGCGCTGTCGATCCAAGACCCCCGTGAACGGCCGACCGAGAAGCAGGCTCAAGCCGACCAGCAACACGCACGGTTCAAGGACGACGACAGCGACTTCATCACTCTGTTGAACCTGTGGAACTATCTCAAGGACCAACAAAAAGCCCTGTCGGGCAGTGCGTTCCGGCGGATGTGCAAGCGCGAGTACTTGCACTACATGCGAGTGCGTGAGTGGCAAGACCTGCACAGCCAAGTGCGACGAGCCACCAAAACTCTGAAACTCACCCTCAACGAGTCACCTGCCACGCCCGAGCGCATCCACCAGAGTTTGGTGCCCGGACTACTGTCCCTCGTCGGTCTCTACGACCGGGACAAACGTGAATACATGGGTGCCCGCAACGCGAAGTTCCACATCCAGCCGGGCTCGACGCTACACCGCAAAAATCCGGACTGGGTGATGACCGCCGAACTAATTGAGACCACTCGGCTATGGGCCCGGGTCAACGCCCGCATTGACCCCTCGTGGATCGAAGCGGCCGCCGCTCACCTGGTGAAGCGCTCCTACGCAGAGCCGCGCTGGTCTCGCAGCCGGGCTAGCGCCATCGCCAGCGAACGCGTCACCTTGTATGGCGTGCCGCTCGTGGCGGGGCGTGCGGTGCCACTGGGCAAGATCGACCCGGTTACCGCTCGTGACCTGTTTATCAGGCATGCGCTGGTCGAGGGCGACTGGGAGACCCGGCACGAGTTCTTCCACCACAACCATCGCTTGCTGCGCGACGTCGCCGACCTTGAGGCCCGCGCCCGGCGGCGCAACATCGTCGTCGATGACGAGACTGTGGCCGCGATGTATGACGCCCGGCTGCCTGCCCATCTCGTCGCCGGGGCCCACGTCGACCGGTGGTTGAAAAACGCCCAGCGCGACGACGCCGAGCAGTTGACCTTCACCGAGAACCTGGTGGTCCGCGGCGACGACGGGATCAGTGCCGGCGACTTTCCGGGGACCTGGCGCAGTGGTGACGTCGAGCTCACCCTGACCTACCAATTCGAGCCCGGCTCCGAGGCCGACGGTGTGACCGTGCACGTCCCCATCGA
>JBBSVB010000045.1:0-11356 GCA_038233875.1 Actinomycetales bacterium
GTCGATCTTCAACACCGAGTCGTAGTTGGCGAGCATGAAGCCAGCCACCGGGCGCGTGAAGGCGTATTGAGTGTCGGTGTCGACATTCATCTTGATGACGCCGTAGTCGACCGCGTCAGAGATGTCTTGCTCGCTGGAGCCGGACCCGCCGTGGAAGACCAGGTCGAAGGGACGCGCGTCTGCGTCGAGCCCCAACTCTTTGGCCGCAGCAGCCTGAGCCTTCTTCAAGATCTCTGGGCGCAGCGTGACGTTGCCGGGCTTGTAGACACCGTGCACGTTGCCGAAGGTCAACGCGGCCATATAGCGGCCGTTCGAGCCATCACCGAGCGCCTTGATGGTTTCGATCGCGTCTTCTTCAGAGGTATACAGTTGGTCGTTGATCTCGTTGTCGACGCCGTCTTCTTCACCGCCGACCACCCCGATCTCGACCTCGAGGATGATGTTGGCCTCGGCGCACTTAGCCAGCAGGTCCTGAGCGATCTGCAGGTTCTCCTCCAGCGGTGTCGCGGACCCATCCCACATGTGCGACTGGAAGTAGGGCAGGCCACCGCCCTGCACGCGCTCGGCGGAGGCAGCAATGAGAGGCCGCACGAAGGTGTCGAGCTTGTCCTTCGGGCAGTGGTCGGTGTGAAGCGCAATGTTGACGTCCCACTTCTTGGCCACCTCATGGGCGTATGCCGCCAGCGCCAGAGACCCCGTCACCATATCCTTGATCGTCGAGCCGGACAGGTAGTCGGCTCCCCCGGTTGAGACCTGCACAATGCCATCGCTGCCCGCCTCAGCGAAGCCCCGAATGGCCGCATTCAGGGACTGGCTGGAGGTCACGTTGATGGCCGGATAGGCGAATGAACCTGCCTTGGCACGGTCCAGCATGTCCGCGTAGACCTCGGGCGTTGCAATGGGCATGAATTCTCCTCATAGGGCGATCATTGACCCGGGTGACGGCCGAGCCTCATTGTGACGGTCGCACACATGCTTCCACACGTGCTCCGCAGACGCACCATACTGAACCATCGGTTGTTGCAAATAATTCGCAATAACCAGGAAACCGGCTTACTCTCCACGGTATGACTTCTTCGCGCTTAGCTCGTACGTCCGCGGTATCGCTGATCGCTAGCGCTGCTCTCGTTCTGAGCGCTTGCTCAGACTCGTCAACACCCGACAGTGAGGCGTCGACCGGCGGCACAGAAGGCGACCCGTTAAAAATCGTCACCACCGTGGCCCCCATTACCTCCATCACCGCGAGCATCGCTGGCGATCGTGGCACCATCACCGGACTCGTGCCCGAGGGGACCAACTCGCACACCTTCGACCCACCTCCCAGCGCAGCCGCCGTCCTGTCCGAGGCCGACGTGGTCTTCATCAACGGGTTGAAGCTCGAGGAGCCGACGAAGGATCTGGCGGAGGCCAACATGGCCGACGGTGCCACTTTGATCGAGATCGGCACCAATGTGCTGCCCGAAAGCGACTACATCTACGACTTCTCCTTCCCTGAAGAAGAAGGCAAGCCGAACCCGCACCTATGGACCGACCCGACCTATGCCATCAAATACGGCGAAGTCATTCGCGCCACGCTGACCGAGGCAGACCCTGAGGGCCAAGAGACCTATCAAGAAAACTACGACACGTTCGAAGCCCAAACCACCGAACTGGCCAGGGCATTGGAGAGTGATCAAGAGTCCATCCCTGACGGAAACAAAGAACTGCTGACTTACCACGACGCCTACGCCTACTTCGCAAAGACATACGGGTGGACCGTCATCGGGGCGATCCAGCCGAAGAACTTCGAGGACCCCACACCTCGCGAGGTTGCTGCCCTCATTGATCAGGTCAAAGCCGAAAACGTTCCGGTCATCTTCGGCTCCGAGGTCTTCCCCTCCGACGTGCTCGAAGAAGTCGGCAACGCCACTGGCGCACGCTACGAAGACACCCTGCGTGACGACGACCTTCCGGGCGAGCCGGGAGACCCGGAGCACTCGTGGGCCGGTCTGATGCGCTACGACTACGTCACCATGATTGAGGGCCTGGGCGGCACCGCTCCCGAACTTGAAGCCCTTGATCTGACGTCCGCAGTGCCTGATGGCGCCGAATACCCCCAGTGAGCATCTCCCGAGCGCCGCAGCCCGCTGACGCGGATGATCTCGTTACGCTGAGCGGCGCATCGTTCGCTTACGACCGCGAAACCGTGCTGGAGGACATAACCTTCAGTGTCCGCGAGCGCGACTTCGTGGGGATTGTCGGCCCCTCGGGCTCCGGAAAGACGACGCTGCTGCGCCTGCTATTAGGGACGGCCACACCGCATACCGGATCAGTGACCCGTCGCTCCGACGTCGCGGTTGCCTACGTCCCACAGCTAGAAACCGTCAATTGGAACTTCCCGGTCACGGTGACCGAGTGCGTGTTGATGGCTCGCTCCGGGCGTGCCTGGCCGTGGACGACGCGGCAAGAACGGACGGATGTCGCGACCGTCTTGGACCGCCTGGGCATCGGGCGCTTGGCCAAGCGGCACATTCGCGAGTTGTCCGGCGGGCAGCAGCAACGCATGTTTATTGCCCGCGCCCTCTTGCGTCAACCGAAACTCCTGCTCATGGACGAGCCGACCTCAGGTGTCGACGTCACCAGCAGGCACGACATGTTGCACCTCCTCGCCGAGCTTAACGACGAGGGCGTGGCCATCCTGCTCACGACCCACGACCTTAACGGCGTCGCCGCCCACCTTCCCCACCTTGTGGCGCTGCATAAGACGATCATTGCCAAGGGCACACCGCACGAGGTCATCAACGGTCCGGTGATGGAGCAAACCTTTGGTGCCCCGGTGGAGGTGCTCGAGCATTTGGGTATGCCCGTCGTCCTGGATCGCTACCTCGGCACTGAACATCGCGGCGGCACTACGCATCGAGCCAACCCCGAGCGCCAGGCGAGCGCCTAGTGGAAACACTCCTCGCCCCGTTTGCCTATGCCTTCTTTACTAAGGGCCTCTTCGTGGCGACGCTGGCTGGCGGACTCTGCGGACTGATCGGCGTCTACATCACCCTGCGCGGGATGAGTTACATCGGTCACGGACTATCCCATGCGATCTTCGGCGGCTTCGCCGCAAGCTCGGTCATCAACATCAACTACTACCTCGGCGCCGGGGTGTGGGGGCTCGCATCCGCCTTGGCGATCAACAAGGTCACCCGCAGTCGAGCTATCGGGGCCGATGCCGCGATCGGCGTGATCACCACGTCGTCCTTTGCGCTGGGAGTGGCGCTGTTGACGTATTACGGCAGCAAGGGCCCCAGCTTCGACGCGGCTCTCTTCGGCAGCATCATCGGCGTCTCAGCGGGGGACGTGTGGGCTCTGGCGGCCATCTCGGTCTTCACGGTCGTCGTCATTGCCTTGAACTACCGCGCCTTGCTTTTTGCCACCTTCGACCCCGATGTGGCCGACGTCAGTGGCGTCAAAGTCGCCCGGACCGATGCTCTGCTCATGCTCATCCTGTCACTGGCGATCTTGGCCACGCTGAGCATCATCGGCGTGACCCTGGTGGCCGCCACGCTGATCATCCCCGCAGTGGTGGCCCGCATGATGACCAACCGCTTCTCGACGATGCTGTGGCTATCGAGCCTGATCGGCGCGGTCTCCGGATTCATCGGGATGAACCTGAGCTACCACCTCGACGTGCCCTCTGGCACGATGATCGTGCTCACAGGCGCGTTCGCTTTCTGTGTGGTTTTGATGGCCACGGGCGGTCGCCGCCTCTCACGCACCGCAGCGACCGCTAAACGCCCAGAGGTAGCCGCGACGGGTGTCGCTTAGACCGTCGAGCACCGTCAGGGCTGCTGCATGTAGACGTGTTGCCGCACCCACGCGTGCATGGCGATAGCCGCTGCGGCCCCCGCATTGATCGACCGTGTTGAACCGAACTGGCTGATCGCCAGCACCTGATCGGCCACCTCAAGTGCCTCAGGCGTCAGGCCCGGCCCCTCCTGACCAAAGATCAGCACGCACTCGCGCGGCAGGATCGCCGTCTCTAGCGGGACGGCATACGACGTGTTTTCCATCGCAATCAGGGGCATGCCGGCCGCCCAGGCCACAAGGTCCGCAACGGTGGCGTGGTGATGTTCGTGCTGGTACCGGTCGGTGACCATCGCCCCCCGGCGGTTCCAGCGACGTTTGCCAATGATGTGGAAGGCCGCGACGTTAAAGGCGTTGGCGGTGCGGATGACGGAGCCGATGTTGAAGTCGTGGCCCCAGTTTTCGACGGCGATGTGGACTTTGTGCCGTTTGGTGTCGAGGTCGGCGACGATCGCTTCGTGATTCCAGTACCGGTAGGGGTCGAGCACATTGCGCCGATCACCCTGCGTGAGCAACTCCGGGTCGAGATGCGCTGGCAAGGTTCCGTCCACGCTAGGCCACGGTCCTTGCCACGGCCCGACCCCGACCCGCGGCTCGGGCTGCTCTTCGCTCACCGCGACAGTGTGCCACCCTCGCGTGCCCCATAGCAGCGCCGCCTTGAGCGCACTACGGTGTGACCCACAGGGCAGCGAGGCCGCCCCGTCGCTAGGGCTCCGAGCCACGTGAACCACAGAGAAGGATCTCACCATGGACATGACGCCAATTCAATGGGTCTTAATCGTTCTACTCGTGCTTCTGATTGCCGTTGGCGTGTACATGCTGACACGCAAACCGTCATCCGGGCAGGGGCGCAACGAACAGGCGGGAGAGGACGCGGCCAGCCAAAGCGCCGCTAGTTATGGGGCCGGTGGGGAGCACGTTGCGGCCGGCGATGCGGGTGTGACGCCGAGTGCACCGCTGTACGACCAAGAGGCGGATGCGGCCGCCCAGGAATCTTCGGTTCAGGATGACCCAATCGATGCGCCGGTGTGGGACGGCGACGACTCCTTGGGCCAAGACACTGCCACCGGTGGCGATATCGAGATCGTCGAAGAAGAGCCGGTGGTCTCGGCGACGGAAGATGTCGAGCCACGTTATGTCGACCCCGCCGGCGAAGCCGACAACGGGGACCGCGACCAGATGTCCTACGGCGACCCGCAGGCTGAGGACTTTGCCTCCGAGACGGTGTATGCCGAAGCGCCCGTCCAGGACTACACCGCAGTCGACGACGCACAACACGTCGAGACCTATACCGCGGACACCGATGACGTTGACGCATCCGAGGTTCCTGACGCGGTCGTGATGGACGACGGCGACGATGTGCCATCCGATGCAGCGGCTGCCGGTTTTGGTGGAGCCACGGGTGCCACCGTCATGGGCGGCGACCAGGCGTCTAACCATGAGGTTGGCGCCGACGCAGACCTTCATGCTGACAGTGAACGCATGGCCGACGTGCACGAGGGTCACGCTCACGAGCACCCGGTGACAGAAAACCTGGGCCCGCAGGCTGAAGATGAAATCTGGGCCGAAGGCCCCCCTGAGCAGGGACACCCGGGTGGGCACAGCCAGCACGGTGAGGCTGCAACGTATGCGGCAGCGGACGATGGTAGCGAGGGCTCGGAGAACACCGGCCCAGAGGAAGGCGAAGGCGGGGCAGACGACCGCGACGACGACCAAGGCCACCCGGGACCGGACAGTCAGCCCGGTGACGAGGCGACATACGTCGCTGGCGCTGGTGCGATTGCCGCTTCCGTGCCAGCTGCCGAGCGCACGGATGACGATCGTGACGCGTTCGAGGATGCGGAAGCTAGCGAAGTGGAAGCCCATGACGTTGACGCCGGTTCCGAGGACGGCGAGATCGAACACGGCGACATCGAAGTAGTCGAGTCCGACGTGGCCTTCGCCGATGGCTCGCAGACTGACGAAGTGCCTGTCGTGGTCGAGGTGGAAGACGCCCAGGTGGAAGGCGCCGAGGGTGTGGCTTTCGAGAACGACGAAGACCGCGCCCCGGTTGCGGAGGACGAGGGCTCTGCCGATCAGGTTGCTGACGACGAATTGATGTCGACCGACGACGGTCCTGCCGAAGTAGTCATGGTCGACGTCAACGACTACGGCACGCACGAAGCCGCCCAAACCGACCACCACACCGAGGCCACCGACGTGGAAACCCACGACGCGGAGACACAAGACACCGACGCTGACGCTGACGAATCCACGACGCACGACACTGATGCCCCCGAAGCCGGCGAAAACGCCTACGCACCCATGGCGGTCGAAGAAGACCACTCCGAGCCCGACGAGCACTCCCACGAGACGGACACCACCGGCGACGACCAACCCCAGGCAGTCATGATCGACGTCGACGACTACAGCACCCACGAAGCCGCCCAACCCGACCATGACACCGAAGTCACCGAGGTTGAACATCACGACGCGGCTTCGGACGACACCGACCAGCACCAAATCGAGGAAGACACCTACTCCCCGTTGGTCGCCGAAGAGGACCGCTCCGAAACGGTCGAGCACGCAGCCGCCGAAGACGTGCCGCAGGACGATTACGTCGCTGAAGACACGGCATACGCGCCCGTTGTTGCTGACGATGTGCAGGACGACACGGCCAAGGAGCAGCCCTTTGACGAGCCAGCCGAGGAGGAGCCCTTCGATGAGCCCGCCGAGGAGACTAACCAGCTGATCGAGGCCAGCCCCTATGGCGTCGGCTCAGCGATTCCCGGGGACGACGGCAACGGTCCAGAAGGGTACGAGATCAAGGGCAACGCGGGCTCGATGTTGTTCCACACGCCCGAGTCACCGAGCTATGAAGAGTGCACCCCCGAAGTCTTCTTCGAGAACGAAGACGCCGCTCGCGCTGCCGGTTTTGCGCACTGGGACCGCAAGCGCCGCTAGCCTGCGCTCCCCTGAGTAGGCCCCGCTGACGTAGTCGGCGGGGCCTTCTTCGTTCTCCACACAGTGAAAAAACCACTTCAGCGACCGAAAACTCAGAAAATCTTTTACCGAGACCAAGTCGTGACCTTTGCGACTCTCTGACCTGCGGAAATGCATCGTCAACGTGACATACCTCACACCGGGGCAGAAATCAGGTCACGCTCAGGTAACGGTGGCGTCCAAACCGTGCGACTTGTCAGATCCCATGGGGCCCGTTTCACTCATCCCTAATCACCCTTTGGATCCCCTGAACGGACTATCACATGAGTGCTGCGCGCCACCTTGACCCCAACCGCGTCAAACCCACCTTCGCCCGCCGCTCGGCGATGGCTCTGGTGGCCGCGTCAATGTCGTTTGCGGTTGCCGTCCCGGCCCAGGCCACCGTCTCTACCGTGACCAGCCCCACCGCCGCGGTCAACGCCACGGCAGTCCCGTCGACGGCCAGGACCGCAACGACGGCCACCGTGGTGCCCAAGGCAAAGTCGTCCAAGGTCACGCGATACGTCAAGACGAGCCGAGCCAACGTGCGCTCCGGAACCAGCACTCGCTACAAGAAGGTCAAGTCGCTGCACAGGGGCACCAAGGTCACCGGCACGAAGATGAGCAACGGCTGGATCCGGATCTCGAGCCGCCAATACATCTCACCCTTGACCCTCACCACCCGCAAGCCCAGCAGCAGCGCGAGCCGCAGTTCATCGCGCTCATCCTTGCCCACCTCGAGCGCGGTGCTTCGGGAAGCCAAGCGAAACACCGGCATCATGTACCGCTGGGGCGGCACGACCCGCGCGGGCTTCGACTGCTCGGGCTATACCCAATACGTCTACAGGCAGTTGGGCGTGAAGCTTCCTCGCACGGTGGCGGCTCAGCGAGCCGCCACCACCCGGGTCAGCTCGCCCCGGCCTGGAGACCTCGTGTTTTGGGGAACTTGGCACAACGCCATCTATGCAGGCAACGGCTACATCTACGACTCGGGCAAGCCGGGCATTCGCACCCAGAAGCGCAAAATGTTCTCCGGCGTGACCAGCTACGGCCGCATCAAGTAGCGAGCCAATGACCGACGTGCGCGCACTTGCACGTCGCGCGGGCCTACATGGCGCGCTTAACGGTCATCTGATGCCCCAATAGACCGCGACAAAAAGCGGCCGCTCCCACTAAGGGGGCGGCCGCTTTGCTGTGCGCTCTAGGCCAGGCCGAGGTCGCTCAGGCTGTATGCCGCTCGGTAGTCCACACCCTGCTCGCGGATGACTGAGTCGGCCCCACTGTCCCGGTCGGCGATCACAGCGACGGCCACGACCTCGGCCCCAGCCTCGCGACAGGCAGCCACGGCGGTCAGCGGTGAATTGCCAGTCGTGGACGTGTCCTCGACGACCAGCACGCGACGCCCGGCTATTGCAGGGCCTTCGATCTGCTGCTGCATCCCGTGGGCTTTGCCCGCTTTACGCACCACGAAGGCGTCGAGGCGACGACCGTTGGCGGCAGCCGCGTGCAGCATCGCGGTGGCCACTGGGTCGGCGCCCATCGTCAATCCGCCCACAGCGTCGATCTCGAGGTCGGCAACGAGTTCGTTCATCACGTCCCCAACCAAGGGCGCAGCCACCCCGTCGAGGGTGACTCGGCGCAGATCGACGTAGTAGTCGGCCTTCGCACCCGACGACAGGGTCACCTCGCCGTGCACGATGGCCTGGTCGCGGATAATCGACAGCAGTTGCTCACGAGGGGTGCTCACAGTCCGAGATCTTATCGGCCTGGCCCCTCTAGGAAAGATCCAGCGTCTCGTCTTCGCTGTGGAAGACCCCGAGCCGCTCACACGCTTCGTTGAGCACGCGCTGCACCGTCAGCGAGTCCTTCAGCGGCATGATCGCCGACTCGGTCAGACCAGCGCGTATGCAGTCGCTGACCTCGATTAGTTCGTGGCTGTATCCAGTTCCCAGAGCCGGCGCATCGATGGTCTCGGGGCCCTGACCAGCGCGCGACACCGTGATTGAGGTCGGGTGGTGAAACCGCGGGTGTATGTCGATCCACCCCGTGGTCCCCATGATGCGGGCTGCGCCGGGGGTCGGGCCCCGCAACGAGCACGACAGGGTCGCCGCTCGTCCGTCGTCGTAGGCCAGCAAGATCGACGCGTCGAGGTCCACATCGGTCGAAGACAGCGTGCCCACCAACTCCATCCGGTCAGGGTCGCCGAGGAAATGTTGAGCCAGCGAGACCACATACACCCCGAGGTCGAGCATCGCTCCCCCGGCGAGCTCCTTGTTAAACAGCCGATCGTCGGCATCGAACTCGCGCTGCACTCCCAGATCAGCCTGCACGCCACGCACCTCCCCAATGTCACCGGCGGCGATGGCTTCGCGTGCGGCGACGATCGCAGGCTGAAAGCGCGTCCACATGGCCTCCATGGCAAACACCCCCTGCTCCCGGGCGGTGTTGATCAGTGTCTCGGCACCAGCGGCGGTCGCCGTCAGGCTCTTCTCGACCAGCACAGCCTTACCGGCTTTGAGCCCGGCCACCGCCACATTGAGATGCTGCGGGTGGGGCGTGGCGACATACAACACGTCCACGTCGGGGTCGTCGATGATCGCGCGATAGCTGCCGTGCGCTCGGACGATTCCGAATTCGCGCGCGAAGTCGTCTGCGCGGTCCTGCGAGCGCGAAGCCACCGCGACCACCGTTGAGCCTTCGACGTGGGTGAAGTCTTTGACGACGTTGCGGGCGATCCGACCGGGGCCGACGATGCCCCATCTGAGTTCATCCATACCCCCCACCCTAGGCAGGTCGGTCTATCGACGGCCTGCCGACATACGTCGAGACAAGGTGCGCATCAGCGGACGAGGGGTGACACGCATCATGGCGCTGAGAGCCTTGTACTCCGACGACGGGATCGACAGCACCTTGCCTGCGGCTACGTCATCGAGGGCATCCTGAGCAACCCGGTGCGCGTCGAGCCACATGCGGTCGGGAAGCTCGGGCCTATCCATGTTGGCCCGTTCGTGGAACTCGGTGCGAATGAAGCCCGGACACAGGGCCGTGACCGTGACGCCGGTGCCCTCCAACTCCGCTGCGAGGGACTCGGAAAAAATGGTGGCCCACGCCTTGATCGCTGAGTAGGTGCCCATCGCCGCGAATGAGGCCACCGACGACACGTTGAGGATGGCCCCGTGACCGCGTGTGCGCATCGGCCCGGCGGCAGCGTGGCTGGCGACCAGCACGGCGCGGATCATGACGTCCACCGCCTGCTCCTCGGCCGCCAAGTCGCCGGTACTGAAATCGTGGTTGATGCCGAATCCGGCGTTGTTGACCAGCAGGTCGATAGGCTTGGCGCGGTCGGCGATGCGCTCGGCGACCTTGGTCAGTTGGGCGCGATCGGCGAGGTCTGCGACCAGCACGTCCGCGGTCACGCCTTGTTGCCGCTCGATCTCGTCGGCGAGCTCGGTCAGCCGCGCTCCGTCTCGAGCCACCAAGACGACATCGTGGCCGCGAGCGGCAATCTCGATGGCCAACGCGCGACCTAATCCGGCGGAGGCGCCGGTCACCAAAGCAGTTCCCATGCTGGACACGCTACGCGGCACCGGCTCCTGCCGGCCCCGTTTACAGTGGGGCGGTGCGCATTGCTACCTGGAACGTCAACAGCATCCGAGCCCGTGTCGACCGCGTCGTCGCCTTCCTAGAGCGCCACGACGTAGATGTCTTGGCGATGCAAGAGACGAAATGTAAAGACGATCAGTTTCCGTTTGCTGCGTTTGAGGCAGCCGGGTATGAGGTCGCGCACTTCGGTCTGAACCAGTGGAATGGCGTGGCGATCGTCTCGCGGGTCGGGATAGCTGAGGTGCAGCAGGGGTTCGCCGAGATGCCGCAGTGGGGTGACCCGCCGGTTTTCGAGGCGCGGGCTCTGTCGGCGGTGTGTAACGGCGTGCGGGTGTGGTCGCTCTACGTGCCGAACGGTCGGGCGCTCGAGGACCCGCACATGGCATACAAACTGGCATGGCTTGAGCAGTTGAAGTTCGATGCCGCAGGTTGGCTCGCTGACGACTCTGCTGCGGCAATCGCGCTGATGGGTGACTGGAACATCGCCCCGCACGACGAAGATGTGTGGTCGATGGACTACTTCGTGGACAAGACGCACGTCAGCGCGCCGGAGCGCTCTGCCTTTACTGCGATGAACAACGCGGGGTATGCCGACGTGACCCGCGAGCACACACCAGGACCGGGGACGTACACCTACTGGGACTACACCCAGTTGGCCTTCCCGAAGAAGCGTGGAATGCGCATCGACTTCTGCCTCGGCTCCCCCGCGTTGCAGGCGCGAGTCGCGGATGCCTTCATCGACCGCGAAGAACGCAAAGGCAAAGGTGCCAGCGACCACGCCCCAGTCGTCATCAACCTGAGCTAGCGGACCGTCGGGCCCCCAGCCGCCTACATCCCCGACTTTCGGCATACCTGGCGGCCGTCCATTCACCATCGCCGTCTATACACACCCACGCCTCAGATGCAGACCATCGCGCTATAACCCGATTGTTTGTGCCGTCCATGATGGTGTGGA
>JBBSVB010000046.1:0-11320 GCA_038233875.1 Actinomycetales bacterium
CGCCCAGGGCCTGCACCGTGCTGGGCACATCGTGCACCCGCACCGCCCACGTCCCGACTTGAGCGGCCAGCAGGCTCGTGGCCGCGGTGGCCACATCACGCTGCGCTGCGGGGATCGCCTCGATGCCCGGCAACTCACCCAAAAATCGCTTGCGGGAGGCCCCCACCAGCACTCGATGACCGAGCGCTATCACCTCGGGCAGGCCCGCAAAGAGTGTCCAGTTGTGGTGCGCGTCCTTGGCGAAACCGAAGCCGGGATCAACGATGATCTGCTCGGCCGCGACCCCGTGGGCAACCAAGTCCTGGACGCGCGTCTTTAAATGGGACACCACCTCGGCCACCACGTCGTCGTAGATCGCTTCAGCGTTCATCGTGTCCGAGTGACCCCGCCAGTGCATCGCGATGAACGGCCCCCCGGTCGCAGCGACCGCCGCCGCCATATCTGCGTCAGCCAGGCCGCCCGACACATCGTTAATGATGCTGGCCCCGGCAGCCACAGACTCCTGCGCAACGCAGGCCCGCATGGTGTCGATCGAGGTGGTGACCCCGCGCTCGCTGAGCCCAGCAATAACCGGAATCACCCGTGACAATTCTTCGTCGACGCTCGGCCGGGTGGCACCGGGACGAGTCGATTCCCCGCCGACGTCAACAATGTCTGCCCCCTGCCTCGCAAGGTCGGCCCCATGAGTGACCGCCGCTTCGACGTCAGCCCACAGCCCGCCGTCGCTGAACGAATCCGGGGTGACGTTGAGCACCCCCATGATCAGGGTCATAGGTTCAGAGTCGTCCGTCCGGGGTCATAGGCTCGCGGGGATCAGGATGGGTCATCGGTGCTGCGTCTTCGCCTTAGGGCCGGCGCGCCAAAGCCAGGCTCATCGCCTCGGCACGCGTCGCACCGGCACGCAACTGACCACGCACGGCCGAGGTGATGGTGCGGGCACCGGGTCTGCGCACCCCCCGCATCGACATACACAGGTGCTCGGCCTCGATGACGACGATCACACCGCGCGGATGCAGGCTCGTCTCTAAGGCGTCGGCGATCTGAGTCGTGAGTCGCTCTTGCACTTGAGGACGGCGGGCAAATACGTCAACGAGGCGGGCCAGCTTCGACAATCCGGTGACTTTGCCGTCGGGGCCGGGGATGTAGCCCACGTGCGCCACGCCATGGAACGGCACCAAGTGGTGCTCGCACACGCTATAGACCGAGATGTCTCGCACCAAGATCAACTCTTCGTGCTCGACGTCGAACGTCGTAGCCAAGATCGTGTCCGGCGACTGGCGCAACCCCGAGAACATCTCTGCGTAGGCGCGCCCCACCCGTGCTGGGGTTTCGACCAGGCCATCGCGATCCGGATCTTCACCCACGGCAATGAGTATCTCGCGGACCGCTGCTTCGATCCGCGCGTAGTCGACGACCTCAGACTCGGCCGGGGTCGACATGTCCGCCCTCGGGGATCGGCACGACCTGCGCCGCAGGATGCTCTGAATGCTCGGCGGGCACGTGGTGACCGTTGGACAATGCGCGACGCTCGGCCTCGGTCTGCACTGGGCCACGCTCGTGCACGCTGCGGTCGTCGCTAGAGAGCCACACTGGGCGCTGCGGACGCTTGACGACGTTGGCGAAGATCTCGGCCAACGGCCCAGCGCTGAGCGTCTCCTTCTCTAGCAGTTCTAAGACCAACGAGTCGAGTAGATCGCGGTTGTCGTTCAGCGCGTGCCAGGCCTCGTCGTGTGCCGCCTCGATGAAACGCCGCACCTCGCGGTCCACCACGCCGGCCAAGTCCTCGGAGTAGTCGCGCTCGTGACCGATGTCCTTACCGAGGAAGACCTCGCCGGAGCCGGAGCCCAACTTCACGGCACCGATGCGTTCGCTCATCCCGAATTGCGTGACCATTTTGCGGGCCAAGCCCGTGGCTTTCTCGATGTCGTTGGACGCACCGGTCGTGGGGTCATGGAAGATGATCTCTTCGGCGACCCGGCCACCGAGGGCGTAGGCCAACTGGTCGAGCAACTCATTGCGCGTCGTCGAATACTTGTCATCAGCGGGCAGCACCACCGTGTAGCCCAGTGCGCGACCGCGCGGCAGGATCGTGATCTTGCTGACCGGGTCGGTGTTGTTCATCGCCGCCGCGACGAGAGCGTGACCACCCTCGTGGTATGCCGTGATCTTGCGTTCCTTGGCGCTCATCACGCGGGAGCGCTTCTGTGGGCCAGCCATCACCCGATCAATCGCCTCGTCGAGGTGCTTATTGGTGATGATCTTCTCGTTGTTGCGGGCCGCAAGGAGGGCCGCTTCGTTGAGCACGTTGGCCAGGTCGGCACCGGAGAATCCCGGGCTTTGTCGCGCGACCGTCATCAGGTCGACGTCATCCGCCATCGGCTTGCCCTGTGCGTGCACCTGCAGGATGTGGTTGCGGCCCATCATGTCCGGAGCTTCGACGGCGATCTGGCGGTCGAACCGGCCCGGTCGCAGCAACGCCGGGTCCAGGATGTCCGGGCGGTTGGTGGCGGCGATCAAGATGACGTTGGTCTTGACGTCGAAGCCGTCCATCTCCACCAGGAGTTGGTTCAGCGTCTGCTCGCGCTCGTCGTGCCCACCGCCCATACCGGCACCACGGTGGCGACCGACCGCGTCGATCTCGTCGACGAAGATGATGGCCGGGGCGTTCTCTTTGGCTTGCTCGAAGAGGTCGCGCACTCGAGAGGCACCGACACCGACGAACATTTCGACGAAGTCCGATCCCGAGATGGAGTAGAACGGCACGCCCGCCTCACCGGCGACGGCGCGGGCCAGCAGGGTCTTGCCGGTCCCGGGAGGGCCGTAGAGCAGCACACCCTTGGGGATTTTGGCACCGACATCGAGGAACTTCTGCGGCTCGGCGAGGAACTCCTTAATCTCGAAGAGTTCTTCGACGGCCTCGTCCGCGCCGGCGACGTCGGCGAAGGTGACCTTCGACGTATCAGGGGACGCCAACTTGGCCTTGGACTTGCCAAACTGCATGACCCCCCGGCCGCCACCCTGCATACGCATCATCAAAAACAAGAACAACCCGAGGATCAGGATCAACGGGATGAGCGTGAACAGCAGTGACACCAACCAGTTCTGCCGAGCCGGGTCATCGGTGAACCCATCAGCAGGCGGCGTGGTGTCTAGCGCGCTCACGAGCATCTCGCCGCGACTCTCCACGTAGTAGGCCTGCACCTTGGATGCGTCGGTGACGTCGTCATCGGAGAATGTCGAGCCACTCTTGAGGTCCAGATCGACACGATCCGGGGTGAGCGTGGCCGAGGCGACCTTGCCGTCGGAGATGAGTTTGAGGGCATCCGAAGTGTCGATGCGGCTGTACGCGCTCGGCGAAAACACGGCAAAGCCGAGGACGGCAAAGCCGATCACGAGGGCCACCCACAGCCACGGACTGCGTTGCTGCTTCTTTTTCTTGCTCATCAATGTTCGGAGCCGCTAGCCCCGCTCCTTCTGCTCGTGTGATGGGCTCAGTTGAGACACCAGGTCTGCACGCCTCAACGCGCAGCGAGGGACCAGTGTTCCAGACTGTGGCTACTGCGCTGACCTACGGGGGGCCTCTGCACAGCACGTATTGAAGTGGTGCGCGGTAGGAAGTAGGGGTGGGGAGGAACTCGCGCGTGATGACCGTCTATCGGTACATGTGCGGAGCGAGGATGCCGACTTCACGCAGGTTGCGGAACTTCTCGGCGAAATCCAAGCCGTATCCGACGACGAACTCGTTAGCGATCTCGAATCCGACGTATCGCACGTTGATCTCGACCTTGGCCGCCTCGGGCTTACGCAGCAGGGTGCAGATCTCGACCGACGCAGGGCTGCGCGATTGCAAGTTGGTGCGGATCCAACTGAGAGTCAGCCCCGAGTCGATGATGTCTTCGATGATCAGCACGTGCCGGTCGGTGATGTCGGTGTCGAGGTCCTTGAGGATGCGGACGACCCCGGAGGATTTGGTGCCCGAGCCGTAGGATGACACCGCCATCCAGTCCATCTCGGCCGAGCCGGGCAGCGCGCGCATGAGGTCGGCCATCACCACGACGGCCCCCTTGAGCACCCCCACCAACAGCACGTTCTTGTCTTTGTAGTCCGCCCAGATTTCTTCGCCCAACTCACCGAGTCGAGCTTGGATCTGCTCCTGGGTAAGGAGCACCGTCTCAAGATCGGCGCCCATCTGCTCAGCGTCCACGTTGTCCTCCAGGTTTGGGTGCTGCGTCAATGTCGCGCCGACACCGCAGTGTGTGTCTGCACAGTTAACTAGTCTTGCCCGGTTCGAGCCAGATACGTCCATGGCTGCGGCGCATCTGGAGCCGACCGGGCAGGTCAATAGGGCCCTGCCCGCGCCACCGGGTCAGCACTTCGTCCATCGACTGAAGGTGCTCGGCGCGCAGAGATCCGGTAGGGCTTCCTGCCTCGTGCAGCATCCTGCGCAGCACCCGGGTGCGGATCGCCTCCGGGTGCCGGGCCAGTGCCTCGACCGCCCACGGCAACGGCCCCAACTCTTGGTATGCGGTCTCGCTGAATTGATCCAGCGCGTCCGCATCGGATCGCAACAGCCGTGCAGAGCGACCCAGCGCAGCGGCGACTCCGGGCCCTAGGTCGCGGTCCAAACTCTGCACCAAGGAGCGTGCGCGGACCCGGGCGAACCGAGCATCGGCATTGTGCGGGTCACTCCATGGACGTAGACCGGCCTCACGGCACGCTTGTTCGGTGACCTCGCGTCCGATCCTCAAGAACGGCCGCACCAGCAGCACGTCGTCGTCTCGCTCCACAGCGGCCCGTCCCCTGGTCGCGGGCCGTCGGAGCGGGCGAGCGTTCGGCATACCGGATAGCGAACGTGCACCTGAGCCGCGAGCCAACCCGAGCAGCACCTGCTCTGCCTGATCGTTGAGCGTGTGGCCGAGCAGCATCACGGCCGCCCCCTGACGATGCGCTGCCGACCACAGCGCGGCATACCTGGCCGTCCGTGCGGCGTCCTCTAGTCCGGTGCTAGTAACCGGGACGTCGACCGTGACGACTTCGGTCGGCTGTAGATCGATCCCCCGGCATGCCGCCGCTGCTTCTTCAGCCACGAGCGCCGAGCCCGGTTGTAATTGGTGGTCGACGACGAGCGCGCCTGCCTGCCCACCGAGTCGGGGCACCACAAACTGCGCGGCAAGAGCCAACGCCAGCGAGTCCGTTCCCCCGCTGCAGGCCACCACGACACGAGCCCCTGCTACATCGAACTCGTAAAGAGCCTCGCGCAGCGCCACACGCACGGCAGCAATAGCGGTAGGCGGGCCCGTCACGTCAGGCCCCCACGCACGTCGACAGCGCGCGTTCTACTGATGAACTCGGGCGATCCAGGCGGCGGGGTCTGCGATCTCGGCGGCCTTGGGCAGCGTCTCCGGGCTGGCCCACACCTGGTTAAACCCTTCGGTGCCGACCTGATCCATCACCGCGCGCACAAAAACGGCGCCGTCGCGGTATTGCTTCATCTTGGCGTCCATCCCCAGCAGGCGACGCAGCATGATGTCGAGCGGCCCGGCTCCTTTACGCCGCTGCGTGAACTTCGCGCGGATCTGCTCCACACTCGGGATCACTGCAGGCCCGACCTCGTCCATGATGACGTCGGCGTGGCCCTCCAACAGCGACATGACGGCAGTGATGTCGGCCAACTGAGCGCGCTGATCTTCGTTCGCCAGCAAGGACGTGATGTCGCTCTCGCCCCGCAATACGGCGGGAAGCCCGCTGACCAACTGCGTGAGCCTGGAGCCCACTTCGTCGGCTTGGGGCACCAGCGACGTGCTCAACGACTGGGCGCTCTCCACAATGTGGTGACGCAGCCATGGCACCGCCGTGAACTGCACGCGGTGCGTCTCCTCGTGCATACACACCCAGAGCCTGAAGTCGTGGGCATCGACCTGGAGCTCGCGTTGCGCGGCCATGATGTTCGGCGCGACCAGCAGTAATCGCGGCGTGCCCTGGGGTGCCAAGTCGTATTGACCGAGGACCTTGGTGCTCACCCACGACAGAAGCCCGGCGACTTCGGCGCCGCTAACGACGCCGCCGATCCGTTGGCCCACCTGCGACGGTTCGGCTTTGGCCTTACGCGCTGCGGTGGAGCGAGCAACCATCTCGTCGATCACCGGCGACATCATGGCCTGCATCGAGACCGTGTTGGCGCGGATCCAGCCGGGCCGGTCCACCACCAAAGGGGTGGCGGCATCCTCGGGCGTGTGCATCTGCGAGGTATAGGCCACGGGCTCGACGGCAGCGGCGGCGGCCGCATGCAGCTGCGCGACGGAATCTTTGATCTCGATCCGGCTCGCTTTAGGCCCCGCCGGAACCATCCGGCTCGCGGAGGCGGCCGCAAACTCCCAGTCAACGACGCTGCTGCCCACCGTTGGTGGGGTTTCTGGCGCTGGCTCAGCCGCACCGCGGTTCATCTTTAAGAGTCGACCCATGGGCCCAACGTATCGGTGCTTGGTCTAGCAGCCGCAGTCGGCCAAGGAGGAGACCAGCACGTCGATGGCCGCACGAGCCTCCACCGGGCCCGGGCCGTCTTCGACGTCGTTGGTGGTCAGGGCGAAGACCAACAATCGGCCATCCCGGGTGGTCAGGGTGCCCGCGAGTGAGGTCACCGAAGGCAGCGACCCGGTCTTCGCTCGCACCACCCCGAGCCCCGGGTTGGCAGCATCGGCTCCGAACCGGTCACGCATCGTGCCGTTGTATCCAGCGACTGGCAGTCCATCCAGAACGGACTGAAGCGAGGGGTATGCGCCGCTCGCGCCAGCGGCCAGCACGTCGGCCACCAAGCGCATCGGCAGCCTCGTTCCGTCGGAGAGCCCGGATGTGTCGGTGAGCGCGGCCCCGTCGATGTCGAGCTTGTAGTAGTCGGTCATCGTGGCCACGACCCACTCGTTGACGGCCTTTTGCTTCGGGCTCACCCCTGCTGCCACTGCGCCCTGTCGAGACAGTTGCTCGACCATCGCGTTGTCGCTGGTGGCGAGCGCGAGCGCGAGCACATCGCGCAGCGGGGCCGACTCCACACGTCCCAGGGGGGTTTGGTCCTCCTGCTCTGCCGAGGGCTCGGACGCCGCTGTGATCTTGGTGGTCGACAGGGAGATTCCCTCGTCTGCGAGGGCTTGCTGGAACGTCTTCGCAGCCTGCCTGGTCGGGTTGGCCGGTGCCGGGGAGCCGGGCAGCGCCCGAGCGCTCTCCAGCGCGAGCATGGAGATACGGCCCGTGTAGCCGTTGGTCAGCCAGAAGTCGGTCCAGCCTGGGGCTACGTCGCTGCCTTGTGCATACGACGTGTCGAGAAGGAGCCTGACGGGCTCGCTCACCCCAGCGGCTTCCAAAGCGGCGGCCGTCTGTTTGGCCAGGTCCCCCAGTCCGGCCCGTCCCACCACTGCCGTGGGGTCGCCGCGACCGGGAGCCAGCAGCTGGTCCCCTCCGGCGACCAGCACGATGTCGGTCGGCTTATCGCCGGTGACAACCGTGGTGGCGAAGGTCTGCTCCGGTGTCAGCACCGACATAATCGCCGCCGCCGAGAGCACCTTGGTGATGGAGGCCGGGGTGAAGTCTTTGTCGGCTCGCAGGTCAACGAGATGCTCGCCGGTGAGCGCGTCTCGGATGGTGAGCCCGCGCCTTGATGAGGACCCCAGCGATGACGCGTCCCACCCGTCGCGGGCGACCTCTGCCACGGCCTCGGCGTCTGGGGCTTCGCCGCGTTGTGTGGGCTCCAGGACGAAGTCGACCGCGCTGGGCAGTTGGGGACGCACGGCATTCTGAGCAATGACCGGACTGAGGTCTTGCGCCGTGATCGATCCAGCCGTCATGACGACAGGCACTGCGGCCGGGCCGCTCAAGACCACGAAACTCACCGTCGCAGCGGCCACCCACCACCGCCGCACTCCCGACGCAGTCGCCATGCTCACTTCACCTCCGCGGTCTCGGTCCTGGTTCTTCGCCCAAGTCAGTGTCGCTTGACGGTATGCCAGATGTGGCATTCTTCCCTGATGGACTTTGACGTGACCATCGAAATCCCTATGGGCAGCCGCAACAAATACGAAGTCGACCACGCAACCGGTCGCATTCGCCTTGATCGGATGCTCTTCACCTCGACTCGTTACCCGGCTGACTACGGCTACATCGAGGAGACCCTGGGCGAGGATGACGACCCCCTGGACGCACTCGTGTTGCTCGACGAGCCGACTTGGCCAGGCTGCCTCGTTTCTGCCCGCCCGATCGGCGTCTTCCACATGCGCGACGAGGCAGGTGGCGACGACAAGATCATTTGTATGCCGGCCGGCGACCCGCGCAAGGACAAGATCGTCGACCTGGAGGATCTTGGCGAGCACACCGTCTTGGAGATCCAGCACTTCTTCGAGGTCTACAAGGCCTTGGAGCCCAACAAGTCGGTTGAAGCCTCCGCCTGGGGCGGTCGCGAAGAAGCCGAGCAGGTCTACCGTGAGTCTGTTGAGCGCGCGACCCGCGAAGGCGTGTCGACGCGCCGCTGGCCTGGCCCGCAGCACTAACTGTCGCAACACTGAGCCTCGAAGAGCCGCAATGCCTTCGGGGTTTTTGTGCACAGACGTGGGAACTATTTGAGAATGCGTGGAACCTCAGGCGTACTCTTGACATCAGAATGTCGATGCAGCGGGCCGCCGCTGTTGCCTTGACGACAACTCCCGAGGGGACACCATGAGCACATCAACCGCAATGCCCGATTATCTCGATCCTGACTCATCCGCCAAGCGCTCGAGGCTCCCGTGGATCCTGGTGATTGTCGGGCTGGTTGCTGCCGTCGTGATCGGCGGCGGTGCACTCGCCGTTCGGGCCATGATGGGAAGCGGGGGCGATCAGCCGTCGTCTGCGATGCCCAGCACCGTGGCGGCATACGCACAGATCGACATTGACCCCAGCGTCGGCCAAAAGGTCGCGGCTCTGCAGTTCTTTGACGGTCTCGACACCGAAGAGCTCGAAGAGATGCGCGACGGCAAGGGCCGTGAAGCCTTGTTTGAGTGGATTTCCGAAGAGGACAACGGCGCTTTGGGTGACATGAACTACGAAGAGGATGTTAAGCCGTGGCTCGGAGACCGCGCCGGTGTCGGCGTGCTGCCTGGTGCCAACGCCGATGATCTGGTCCCCGTAGTGGCCATTCAGGTGAAGGACGAAGCGGCCGCTACCTCCTTCCTGGATCGCCTGATGGCTTCCGAAGAAGGCTCGGATGAGGTCGACTACTTCTTCCGCGGCGACTACGTCGTCTTCTCGCAAACCTCTGATCTTGAGGGCGTCAAGATTGCGTTGGACGCTGGCACCCTCGCCGACTCTGCTGAGTTCAGCGACGACATGGCGGCCATCGGCGACCAGGGCATCGTGTCCATGTGGGCCAACTTGCCCGCGTTCCAAGAGCTGAGCAACAGCATGAGCGAAGAGCTTGGCGCGACGATGTCGGAGTTTTCCGATGGCACCCCCTTTATCGATGGCGAGGCTAAGTTGGAGGGCCGGATGGCAGGCACGTTACGCTTCGACAAAGAAGCCATTGAATTATACGCCGCGGCATTCGACGCTGGCGGCGAAAAGATCGAGGGCGGCGACTCCGCGCACCTGATCTCCACGCTTCCTGTCGACACCACCACGGCCTTCTCCTTTGAGCACGGCGATCAGTACGTCGACCAGATCTGGACCCTGCTGAACGAGGCCTACCCCGACGATGTGGCCGAGGCGCAGCAGATGGCAGCCGACGAAGGCTTCGCTCTTCCCGATGACATCAAGACAATGCTCGGTAACTCCGCTGTCTTCTCGACCGGTGCCGACTTGGCGACCATTGACGAGACGTTGAACGGTGAGGGCGACAGCGCGGACATTCCGTCTATCGGCTACCAAGCCAGCACCGACAGTGCCGCAGCCGTTGCGCTCGTCGACAAGATCATGGCACTGGGCGGCGAGGAAGAACTGGCCGCTGAGGGCATTGACCTTCCCTACGGTGCCGAGGGTGACACGTTCATCATCACTAGCAACCAGAGCTACTACGACGCGCTGAAGAACGGTGGCGACTTGAGCTCCAACCGCGACTTCACCGTCGCGGTTCCCGATGCCGACGCTGCCGACGCTGCGGGATACATCAACCTGAACGCCTTCGAGCCCCTGTACCTCGAGGAGTTCGAGGCCGGGCAGGAGCGCGACATGGCCAAGACCATGGCCGCGATCGGTATGCGGACCACGTCGGACGACGAGGGTGGAGCGACGTTCTCGCTGCGCTTGGTCTTCGACAAAAAGGAGTAGTCGTCTTCGGCAACGTCGATAACGACAGAATTCACCTTGGCTAATCTGGGTGGTTGCGGCGCGGTGGTCACATGACCCCGCGCCGCACTGTCGTTGCCACTGCCTTTACGTTCTTGACGCGCCTGCCGCTGTCACGGTTCGCGAGTGGCGACCCCGAGGTCATGGCTCGCGCCACCCTTTTTTTTCCCGTAGTCGGGCTCGTTATCGGTTCGATAGTGGGACTGGTCTTCATCGGCGCAGAGGCGCTGATGCCCCTGCCCCTGGCGGTGCTTGCAGCGCTGGTGGTCGGCATCCTGCTGACCGGCGGATTCCACGAAGACGGCCTTGCCGATGTAGCCGACAGCACGGGGGCTTTCGGTCGCGAAGCCAAACTGGAGATCATGCGCGACAGCCGCATCGGCACCTACGGGGCACTAGCTCTCATCCTGCTGATCGTTGCGCGACTGCTACTGCTGTCGGAGCTGGGTTGGAGCTCCTGGGGCGTCGTCCTGGGCGCTCTCATCGCAGCACATGCATTGGCTCGCTGGAGCAGCGTGGCGTTGATGGCGTGGCTGCCCTACGCGCGTGCCGAAGCGGCAAACAAGACGATCGTCCAGGGTGTCACCACGTCAGGGGCGGTCATCGCTTCGGGCTTCGCACTTGGGTCCGTGCTCATAGCCGCATTGATCGGTGGCCCGCTGCTCTTGGTGTCTGTTCCCGTGGCGGTGGTTGCGGCTCTGCTGGCGGGATGGTGGTTCAAGAACTCCTTTGGCGGCATCACCGGTGACTGCCTTGGCGCTGCCAACATCGTCGTGGAGATCGCGGTGCTGAGCTCCGTTGTGATCCTTTCGGCGCACGTCTAATGGTCACTGAAAGGTCACCCATGGCTGTCTCCCCCCTTGTGGAGCTAGCCCGATCTATAGCTACACAGGCCCACGCTGGCCAGGTAGACAAGAGCGGCAATCCCTACATTGGTCATCCCGCCAGGGTTGCTGCGCGGGTGCGCGGCGATGACGTTGCTGAGGTCGTGGCGTGGTTGCACGACGTGGTTGAGGAC
>JBBSVB010000047.1:0-11304 GCA_038233875.1 Actinomycetales bacterium
CGCCCACCGTCGTCACGGACCCATCGATCACGGGCTGCGGCACCGGGTTTACCAGTGGTTGGTCGACGTCGATGACCTGCCCGCGCTGGCCGGGCCGTTGGGGGCGATGGCGCGCTTCGATGCTGCCGATCACCTCGGCGACCCGAGCCGCAGCATCAAGGAGAACGTGCTGTACTTCGCCCGATCACACGGTGTGAGCGTTCCGGCGCAGCCGCAGGTCGTGATGTTGGCTAACGCGCGGGTGCTCGGTTACGTCTTTGACCCCATCAGTGTTTTTTGGTGTCTGGACGAAGGCACCGGCGAGCTTGCTTGTGTCGTCGCTGAGGTGCACAACACCCATGGTGAGCGCCACGCCTACCTTTTAGAGCTCGACGAATCCGGCGTGGCTGAGGCGCACAAGGATTTTTATGTTTCACCGTTCTACGACCTCGCCGGGCGCTACCGACTGCATTTTGCCCTCACGCCGGAGCGCGTGTCGGTCACCGTTAATTTGCATCGCAGTGGCGACACGCAATCCAAACCCGACTTCACTGCGAATTTCCACGGGAGACCCGAGATAGTTTCTGGTCTTGGTGTTCTTGGTCAGCTCGTCCGACATCCTTTTATGTCACATACCGTCAGCGTTTTGATCCGAGTTCACGGCATTTATCTATGGGCCCGAGGTCTGCCGATCCAAGCCCGCACCCCGCATGAGCCACCCGAAGGGATCGTGATGACGCAGTCACAAACCCAGATTGAACGCGCCGACGACGCCGACCCGATCCTGCCCTCGGCCCGAGAAGCACCCGTGCGCTCGTTCATCGCCCGCAAGTTGTGGCAAGGTGCGACCGCGATGGTCCCGGTGCGCGTGCTGTGGCCCGACGGCTCTCTGACCGGTTGCGGCGACGAGCGCTCGCCGGTGTTTGAGATCGTCAACCCCGGTCAGTACTTCGCGCGCATCGGCCGCGACTTCAAGATCGGCTTCGGCGAGGCGTACATGGCGGGAGACTGGCGTCCTGCCGACGGGCACGATCTCGCCGACGTGCTCGCACCGTTTGCGGCGCGGATGACGCGCTTGGTGCCGCTGCCGCTGCAGAAGTTCCGCTCGCTGGCCGACCTGAGGGCCCCGAAGGTGCGGCACAACACCCTCGACGGCTCGAAGGCCAACATCGAGGCGCACTACGACCTGTCCAACGACCTCTTCCAACGGTTCCTTGACCCCTCGATGACCTACAGTTCGGCGGTGTTCGAGGGATCGGAGCCTTTCGACGGCGATCTCGAAGGGGCCCAACTCCGCAAGATCGACTCGATTCTGGACATGGCCGGTGTGACCGACGGCAGCCGCGTGCTGGAGATCGGATCGGGGTGGGGCTCGCTGATCGTGCGTGCCGCCCAGCGTGGTGCCCACGTCACCAGCATCACTTTGTCGTCCGAGCAGTTGGCGTTGGCTCAGGAGACCGTCGACCGAGCAGGTCTGGGCGATCGCGTCGATCTCAAGATCAGCGACTACCGCGAGGTGCAGGGCGAGTTCGACTCGATCGTCAGCGTGGAAATGATCGAGGCCGTAGGCATCGAGTTCTGGCCGACGTACTTCCAGACCATCGACCGTCTGCTCGCTCCCGGCGGTGCGGCGGCCATCCAGGCGATCACCATGAGCCACGAGCAGATGCTGCGCACCCGACATTCGCACTCCTGGATTTTGAAGTACATCTTCCCGGGCGGTGTCCTGCCGTCGCTGCGGGCCGTCGACGAGGTGCTGGCCGAGCACACCAGTTTGCGCGTCACCGACGACCTCAGCTTCGGCGAGCACTACGCGGAGACGCTGAAGCGGTGGCGTGCTCGGTTCGACGACAACTGGGACGACATCGCCCCCCACGGCTTCGACGATCACTTCCGCAAGATGTGGGAGTTCTACCTCGGATACTGCGAGGCCGGCTTTCGCGTCGAATACATCGGTGTGCACCAACTCCAGATGAAGCGCATCCAGCGCTAGGGGCACCAACTCCCGTGGGTATGCCGCGCGCCACCTCGACGCGCGATGGGTGAAGCCGGGCGGTCGGCATACCAGAATCGTGTTTCGCCCCGACGACACTCAGGACAAAGTCGGCTGCTGGGTTCACCTGAACCCTGTGGCCGCTTTTGGTGGGCGAGCCGCCGGCACAATCTCAGCTGGGGTGGGTCGTCGTGACCGTTGTCTCGCTCAGGGCCTTCAGCAGATCTGGGCCGGCCTCAATCGTCTGAATCTCGTCAGCCAATCGCACATCGGCCTCGATAAACGCGGCCAGCACCGACGAGATCACGGAGTGCTGCGCCTCGCGGGTCTCGAGCTGGCGAGCGCCCGACCAAAACCTCAACTCCAAGGTCAAAGCGCCCTTGTCGAGCGTGGTCAACAACGCCTCAGGTGCCGGCTCGTCGAAGACCAACGGGACGGCCTTCATGGCCTCAACGGCAATCCGGCGCGCCCGACCCGGATCGGCGGCCGCGTCGATCTGCACCTCGACGCTGGTGCGCACATGCTCGTAACCGGTCTGCACGGTGACAAGTTCTGAATGCATGATCTGGTTCGGTATGAGCACCTGACGACCGTCAAAAGAGCGGATGGTCGTGCTGTTGAGCGTGATGTTGGTGACGGTCCCGCGCACGTCCTTGACGCCGATCTGGTCGCCCACGACGAACCGGCCGCGCGACAAAATAACGATCCCGGCGAACATATTGCCCAGCACGGTTTGGAAGGCAATACCGGCCGCGATCGAGATGACCCCCAACCCGCCGAGTATGTCGACGGGGCGTACCGACGGGAAAACGATCGTCAGGGCCACTCCAACACCGAGGATGATGCCCAGCCACTGGGCGAGCTGGCTGAAGACCGAGACGGCGCTGGGGCCGCGATGCCGCCACGTCAAATAGCGGGCCACTCCTAGGCGGACTAGCCAACCGATGAGGGCGAAGGCCGCCAGCGCTGCCGCCCCCAGACCGACCGCAGCCCAGGTGACATCGGGCAGGTTGATCGCTTGCGTCACGGGGTGGATCTGGGCCACTGGGTTTACTGGACTGGCAAGCACCCGTTCGATGCTAGGTCACCTGAGCGCAGCGCGGAGGGTGAGGTGCCCACCGGTGGCGACCAGGGTCGGCCGTTGGCAGACTCGCGGTATGAGTCCAAGCAACAGTGACGACCCGGGGCCCTCGATCAAAGACCGAGAGGTCTACGAAGCAGTCCGCGACGACGGCGCGAGCAAAGCCAAAGCGGCAGCAATCGCGAATGCCGCCGCTCGCGACTCCCGGGAGAAGGTCAGTGAGCGCGGAGGCAAAGCCGGGTCGTATGACGACTGGACAGTTGAGCAGCTGCATGAGCGGGCCGCGGAGCTCGAGGTCGAGGGTCGTTCGTCGATGAACAAGGCTGACCTGATCGAAGCCTTACGCGACGGAAACTGAGCTCGGGACGCAGCCCACGTGCACTGAAACAGGCAGAAGGGCCACTTTCGGACAAAAGTTCGAGATAGACGGGGCTTGTGCCTGTTTGAGTGCCCGCAACTGTTAGACCGTCAACCCAAGTCCACAGCACCGGCAATGCGCAGCACGGCCCCGCCGCCCACCCAAATGTCACCGGCCGCGCCACCCTCGGCTTTGATATGCACGCGCCCGGCCCGACCCAACACGGTGCCTTGAGCGGCAACGTACGCATCAGGGGCGACGCCCGAGCCAATCAACCACTGCGCCAAACCGGCCTGCAGGCTCCCGGTGACCGGGTCCTCCGGCACACCCAGGTCAGGGCAGAAAGCCCGCACCTCGTAGTCGGCGGGGCCATCTGCTGGGTGCGGCCCGATGATGCCGACCTCCACCCCACCCAGCGCGCGCATGGCCGGGAAGTCGGGCTCCGCAGCCAGCACTGTCGCGGCGTCACTCACCAGCACCCCCACCCAGTTCGGCCCGTTGGCCACCCACGACATATCGACGATCTGATCGCCGCTCAGTCCCAATGCCCGGATCACACCTTCGCGCAGTTCAGGGTCCGGAGGCCCTGATCGGACCAACGGGGGGGCCGCAAAGGCCAACTGGTCACCCGTCTTGCGTATGCGGACCAGTCCGGCCCCGCACTCCTGCACGATCACGTCGGCATCTGCGGGGACCCCGCCCACGGCTAGCCACGCTCGGCAACTGCCCAACGTCGGGTGGCCGGCAAACGGTAATTCCCCGCCGGGGGTGAAGATACGCAGCCGATAATCGGCCGAAGGGTCGGTCGGCGGCAGCAGGAACGTCGTCTCCGACAGGTTGGTCCACCGGGCGAACGTCTGCATCGCATCTGTGCTCAAACCCTCGCCATCGTTGGCGGCCGCGTCATGCACGACCGCCACCGGGTTGCCCAGCATCGGCATGTTCGAGAAGACGTCGACTTGGGAAAACAGATGTTTCGACATACCTCGAAGCCTAGGCCCGCGTGCCTCAGCCGCCCGAAAGGTCCAGGCAAACGCAGTGGCTATGCGACCGAATGTCACCAGCCGCACGCGCGGACCTAGCTAGATGGCGAGGGACTAGTAACCGGCGTCGATGTCGATCAGGTTGGCGAGAGGCTCGTCGCGTAGGTACCGGCCCAGGTTCTCAAGGAATAGGTCGCAGATCCGGTCGTCCTCGTGGTCGTCGAGCGCCGCCGAATGCGGGCTGAGATAGACATTGTCTAAATCCCACAGCGGGCTCGTCGGGGGCAGCGGCTCGACCTCGGTGACGTCCAAAACCGCGCAGCCGACCTTGCCGCTGCCGGCCGCCTCGACCAGCGCCGCCTCGTCAACCACCGGCCCACGCCCGACGTTGACCAGAGTCACACCATCCTTCGCGCGGCCTAGGAAATCCGCGCCGATCAGACCGACCGTGGTTTTGGTGCCGGGGAGCGCGACCACGATGGCATCGGCCTCTGATAGGACTTCGCTGACGTCGTCGAGCGACACGACACGGTCGACATGCTCGACGGGCCGGGGCGTGCGTGCGACCCCGATCACGTTCATGTTCAGCGCCGCCGCGAGACGAGCCACCTCAGCACCGATGGCACCGAGCCCGAGCACCAGCACCGTTGCCCCGACGGCACCACGGTTGGCGGTGTGCACTTTGGGCCAGGCGTGATCGCGCTGGAGGCGGGCCAGGTGCGGCATTTTCTTGAGCCCCATCAACACGCCCATGATCGCGAACTCGGCCAACTGGGAGGCGTGCACTCCGGCCGCTGTCGTGAATCGGATGCGCTCGCGCGCCCCGGCAGGCAGGTCGGCAGCGACCACGGTGGCCCCACCACCGGAGGCCATGAGCTGGGCCCAACGCAGTCTTTCGTTGTCTTCAACCGCCCTGAGCAACCCGGCAGGCCCATCCTCCGGTATGCCGTACAGCACGTCACAATCGCGAGCCAAACCCCAAAACCGCTGTTCAGCGTCGTCAGAGCGGGCAAAGTATGCCGGCCCGGCGTGATCTCCGCGGTAGCGCTGGGGTGGCAACAGATCTTGGTCGACCACCACCTCGACGTCCGGGTATGCCGCCCGGATGCGCTGCACCAAGTCAGGCCGAAGCGGGGTGGCGACGAAGACGCGGCAGGCGGTCACTGCGCGGTCAACCACAGCGGCTGGTATGCCGACAGTCGCAGATCCTCATATTCGGTCAGCTCGGGCGCGGCACCACTCACGTGGTCAACGACCGACGCCGGGTCCAGACCCTGCTCACGCAGCCACCAACCCGGGACGTAGCGCTCGTGCTCGGTCATGTTGTAGAGGCCGACCATCGGCCCGATCGGGTGCCGTCGAAGCACCCCGAGCACGCCTGGCGCCGAGGTCGGAAGGGGCTGCGCCGCCACGGCCGAGTGCAGGTGGGGCAGCGAGGCACGCGCTCGCAGGAGCGACTGCATACCGGTGAAGACCCGCGCGGCAGGCGTCGAAGGATCACTCGACAAGGAGTCAACGACCGACCAGTCGAGGGCTGGCCGGTTGGCCCAGCGGTTGTCGCCGGCGTGGTCCGCGACCTCGTCCCACTTGGGGTCATTGAGGGTGCCGATCTCGTCGCCGGACCAAATAACGGGGAGGCCGCCCCAACCCGAAATCACGGCGTGGCCGATTAACACCCGGCCAATAGCGTCGTCGAGCCGCCGCGCATCTCCAGAGGCCTGGGCGGCGCCCACCCCCGCCAAGCTCGCAGCCGTGCCACTGATCCGCTTGTCGCCGGTCTCTGGGTTGTACTGGAAGACCAAACCTTCGGCGAACGATCCAGCGAAGTCCCCCGCGTAGAAGTTCGAAAGGAAGTTGCGGTGCTCAAATCCGTTGAGCTGCACCGCACCTGCGTCACGGTCGTCAATGGCCCACCCGATGTCGTCGTGGCAGCGAAGGTAGGTGATCCACGCGGTGGAAGTAGGGGTGGCCGGGATCCGCGACAAGGCATGAGCGGCCAAGGTCACGTCGCGACTGGCCAGCATCGACCAGATCTGCACCATGAGGCCGTTGTGGTAGGCCAAGTCGCTGACTTTGCCGTGGTGCACTCCGCGACCGAGGTAGTACACGAGGTCATCGGGGCCGACGATGGCTTCGGCCTTAAAAGTCACTGCGGGGGCGGCGATCCGCGCGATGGAGCGCAGGGCCTGGGTCAGCGCATGGACCTCCGGCTGGTTCTGAGAGTTGGTGCCCTTGCGCTTCCACGTGAAGGCGATGGCGTCCAATCGCAGCACCTCGACACCGAGGTTGCCCAGATAAAGGATGACGTCGGCCATCTCGCAGAACACGTTGGGATTGGCCCAGTTCAGGTCCCACTGGTAGTCGTTGAAGGTGGTCCACACCCACGCCTGCAGGTCGTCATCGAAGGTGAAGTTGCCGGGCGCGAACTCAGGGAAAACCTGCGGGAGAGTCGCCTCGAAAGCGTCCGGCTCGCTTCGATCGTCGTAGACATAGAAGTAGTCGCGGTAGTGCTGATCCCCGGCCCGGGCAGCTGTGGCCCAAGCGTGCTCGCGCGCCACGTGGTTGAGCACAAGGTCGAGACAGAGACTAATACCGTTGTGCCGCAATACTTTCGAGAGTTCAGCTAGGTCCTTGGTCGTGCCGAGATCGGGGCGCACGGTGCGATAGTCGGCGACGGCATACCCCCCGTCATTGGGTGCCGGACGCGGCTGCAGCAGGGGCATCAGGTGTAGGTAGGTCACGCCCAGATCGCGCAGATGCTCGACGCGGTCCGCGACTCCGGCAAGCCCAGTCCCCGGGGCCGCAAAACGCTCGGTGTATGCGGCGTAACCGACCATCGACGGCTGCTGGAACCAGTCCGGCTCGAGGAGGCGCTGCTCGTCGAGGGTGTGCAGGTCGTCGGCGCGCTCAGCGTAAGCCTTGGCCGCCAACACCAGACAACGTCCAGCAACAACTTCAGGCTCGGGGTAAACGCTGAGTCCCGCAACTAATTCGGCCCACCGACGGCGGACGCGCAGCGCAAAGGTGCGCTGCCGGTGCTGAGGAAGCGGCGCAATAATCGCGGCAATGGCTTCGGCGCTGTCGATCGGGACCACCGTCGACAGCACATCGCGGTCTTGTATGGCTGTCACCACTTCATCCCATCACACGCCGCCTGTCGATCGGCTATTCCAATCCGGGGAACGCCCGCGCGGTTTAGGTTTAGACAATGGTTGTGAACTTTCCTCCTCCACTGCGCGCCGGCGATCGAATTGGCGTGACGGCCACCTCGTCGGGCGTCCCGGACGCTTTACGACCCCGGCTCGACCATGCGGTTCGCGGGGTCAAAGAGCGGGGGTATGACGTCGTGCTGGGTCAGTGTCTGGGCGTTGCCGATGCGTCGGCGGGCCACGTCAGCGCGCCGGTCAGCGAACGCGCGGTGGAGTTCATGGCGATGCTGACCGACCCGACGATCCGCGCCGTGGTGCCGCCCTGGGGTGGAGAAACCGCCATCGACGTGCTGCCCCTGCTCGACTGGGACGCCATCGCAGCCGCCGAGCCGACCTGGGTGGTCGGCTATTCCGACATCGCCACCCTGATCGCGCCGTTGACGCTTCGCGCAGGCATGGCGACCATCCACGGCGGCAACTTCATGGACACTCCGTATCGACCTGGCGAGGGCTTGGTGTCCTGGCTCGACATTGCCGAAATGCCCGTGGGGGCCACGTTCTCGCAGTGCCCGCCTGGTCGCTACCGGCGGGACTCGCACGTTGATTTTGCGAATGAACCGCAGGCTGGCGAGTTGGTGCTGGACGCTGAAGGTGGGTGGACACGGCTGGATGAAGGTGGGAATCGCAATGAAGACGGGCGTGGCGACGTGCACGTGCGGGGCAGGCTCATTGGCGGCTGCATCGAAACGGTCTCTCCGCTAGTGGGCTCGCTCATGGCCGATATGGCGCGCTTTGTGGCTGAGCACGCGCCGGAGGGCACCGTCGTCTACGTCGAGGCTGCCGAGGCCAATGCCTTTTCGATCTGCCGGGCCCTGCACGGTATGCGGCTCGCTGGCTTCTTCACCGGCGCCGAGTCGATCTTGGTGGGCAGGACCAGCGCTCCCGACGACCCGACCATGACCCAGCACGAAGCGGTGCTGGATGCTCTCGGGCCACTCGGCATACCGATCATCGCGGACGTCGACTGCGGCCACGTCGCCCCGTTTATGCCGCTGGTCAACGGTGCCCACGTCGAAGTCACCCTCCGAGGCGGTGCCGCACAGGTCACCCAGACGCTCGCCTGATGACGAACACTTCCGATACGGGCGGCGACAATGCTGGCACTGACCGGCGGCCATACCACGTCGACTTCTTCGGTCGCTTCGGCGAGGCGCTCATCGCTCTGTTCTACGTCGGCGGCAGCATCATGTTCTTCAACGAGTCCACCAGTCGTGCCGGTGTCTGGCTGTTCTTGATCGGTAGCCTCGTATGGCTCGCTCGCCCGCTGATCGGGATGGCGCGTGACGCAGCGCGACGCAAAGCTGAGCCGCCCTCGTGATGGTCAAAGGGTGCGCCGTACGGTGAACCGCTACACGATCTTGGCACCCATCTACGACTTCGTGTCTTTCGAGTGGCCCATCTACAGACCGGGCCGCGTCGCCGCTATCGACTCTTTGAGGCTAAGACCAGGACAAACGGTTCTCGTCGTCGGCTGCGGGACTGGCCTGAGTATGCCGCTGCTCGCTCATCGTCTCGGTGGGAGCGGCCACATCGTCGGGGTGGACCTCAGCCCGGACATGCTCCGGACGGCCGGTCGACACCGCCGTTTGCCCACCAACCAGACGTTGATTCAGTCCGACGCCACCCACCTCAAGGCCTCCGACCTACCTGCAGATCTCGGACCTATCGACGCCGTTCTCTTTGCCTACTCGCTCTCGCTGATGAACCCATGGCGGTCAGCCTGGAGCGCAACGACCACGCTGCTGGGCTCAGGAACGCGGATCGCCATCGCCGACATGGCGCGCCCGCGTCGCGGTGGCCCGCTCGCTCGGGCGGGAGCTCCAGCCCTCACCGCTGCGGGTGGGTCGGAAATTGACGCCCATCCGTGGCAGGCACTCGAAGAAACCTGTACCGACGTGCGAAGCCAGACGTTCTGGGGCGGCCACGTACGCGTTTATTCTGGGGTGTGGCCCGGCCAATGACCGATAAGCGCTCCCTCCCCCGCCGCTAACCGAGGGAGGGCGAGCACAACGGTCATGTGCTGGCAGGGGTGAGGTGGTGGCGCAGATCTAGGCGTCGGAGACGAGGACCTCTTTGATCTTGGCGGTCCCGAACCCCAGGCCCTGCTGCACGGTCGGCTTGGGGGGCAGCGATACCTCGTTGGGGTTGGTGACCGCATCCAGGAGCGCAGGCCCGTCGTGCGCCAAGACCTCGGCCACCGCCGCCGCGACGTCCTTGGGGTCCTCGACCCGCACCCCGTGCAAGCCCATCGATCGGGCCACTGCCGCAAGGTCCGGGTTGTTCAGTTCGCTGCCGTACTCGGGCAGCCCCACCTGCTCCATCTCCAGTTTCACCATGCCGAGGCGCCGGTTGTTGAAGACGATGAGCTTCACCGGCAAGTTGTACGGGCCGGGCGTCATGAGGTCCCCGAGCAGCATCGACAAGCCGCCGTCGCCGCAGAAGGCGATGACCTGACGGTCGCGGTCCAAGGCTTGAGCGCCCAGAGCCTGTGGCATCGCGTTGGCCATCGACCCCAGGTTGAACGATCCGATCAACCGCTGCCCCGCCCGAAGGTGCACCAGCCGCGACATCCAGACGGTCGACATACCCGTGTCTGCGGTGAAGATCGCGTCGTCGCCAGCCTGGCGCGAGACCTCGGCCGCCACCAACTCAGGCCGTATGTCGTCTCCCCGGTTGTCAAAGTGCTTGCGCAAGAGCCCAAGCCGCTTGCGGTCGTAGTCGGCCTTCGCCAAGCTGGCCTGGCCCTCGAGCCACGACTCGTACTTATCCCGTGCGCTGGCAAGGTGCTTCTTGGCACCGCGGCCCTTCTTCGCGACAGCGTCGGCCAACGCGGCAGCGGTGTCACCGGCGTCGCCGACGAGCCCCAACTCGACCCCAGTCCGCCGCCCGATGTGCGCCCCACGGTCGTCGACTTGGATCACCGTTTTGCCCTCGGGGAACCACTCCGGATAAGGAAAGTCCGTACCCAACATCAGCAGCACATCGCAATCGTCGAAAGCCTGCTGCGCTGCCGGATTTCCGATGAGCCCAGACTGGCCGACCTGATACGGATTGTCGTGATCGAACCCGTCTTTGGCCTTGAGCGTCAGCACCATCGGCGCCTGAAGGCGCTCGGCCAATCGGAGCACGTTGTCACGACCCGGGCGGGCCCCGATGCCGACCAACATCGTGACCTTCTTGGCGTCGTCGATGAGCTTGACTGCATGAGCCAACAGATCCGGCGATGGCACACTGCGGGGCTGCGGCGGGGTGAATTTCAGGGTTTCGGTGTCGACCTCGAGCTCGCCCACGTCACCCGGCAGCGTCAACACCGACACCCCGCGCTGGTTGAGCGCCGCGTTGACGGCCGCCTCCAACACGTGCGGGAAGTGCTCCGCATTAATGATCGTGCGCGAGTAGACGGAGACATCGGCATACAACACGTCGTTGTTGACCTCCTGGAAGGTGTCCGTCCCGATCTCGGCTGAGCCCACCTGCCCGCAGATAGCCAGGACAGGCGCGTGCGACTTCTTCGCGTCATACAAGCCATTCAGCAGATGTATGCCGCCAGGGCCGACCGTGCCCATACACACCCCGAGCGTGCCGGTCAGTTGCGCTTGGGCCGACGCCGCGAACGCCCCCACCTCTTCGTGGCGCACCCCGATCCACTCGATCGCCTCGGAACGGCGAATCGCGTCGGTGACGGGGTTTAGCGCGTCGCC
>JBBSVB010000048.1:0-11213 GCA_038233875.1 Actinomycetales bacterium
ACCTGACCAGCGTCGACGTCGTGCGGCACCGACTGGTCGGCGAGATCGTCGAGGCCTACGGACGATTCGATGCTCAAGTCGGTGGCGCCACGCGAGGACCGCAATGAGCATCGACGTCCTCAACGAATCGGGGGAGGTGCCGTCGGCGGCCAGCGAGCAAGAATTACACGACCTCGCGGCATACGTGTTGGCCGAGCTCAAGGTCCACCCGCGAGCCGAGATGGCGATCACGCTGCTCACCGAAGAAGCGATGGCTGCGTTGCATGTGCGCTGGATGGATCTCGAAGGCCCGACCGACGTCATGAGCTTCCCGATGGACGAGTTGCGCCCCGGCAGCAACGACGAGGCTAGCGTCGAGGGGGTGCTCGGCGACGTCGTCATCTGTCCCACGGTCGCACGTACGCAGGCGGCGGCGGCCGGTCATTCAGTGGCCGACGAAATGTTGCTGCTGACCACCCACGGCATCCTGCACCTGCTCGGCTTCGACCACGCCGAGCCTGTCGAGGAGCAAGAGATGTTTGACCTGCAGCGCACCTTGCTGCTGACCTACTTGGCCAAGCGGGGCCGAACCACGACGGCGGCTCCGGCCTCTCGTCTTGGCTCCGCCTGATCGGGCCGGTCCATAGCTCATGACCTCCCTGATTCTCGTCGCACTCGCCGCGACGCTCATCGCCTTCCTGCTGGCCGCCGCCGAGACCGCATTGCAGCGCATGTCTCGGGCCCGGATGGAGCAACTTCGCGACGAACACCGCCGTGGGGCATCGGCGCTGGCCAAGATCGTGGCCGACCCGTCGCCATACCTCGCCGTGGCTGCGTTTGGCCGGGTGACCGCAGAGGCGTTGACTGCAGTTGCTGTGGCGGTCGCGGTGGACACCCAGACCGACAATCACTGGCAAACCACGCTCATCGCGGTGGCGATCATGGTGTTGGTGTCGTTCGTGCTGACCGGCGTCTCACCCCGGACCCTCGGTCGCCAACACGTGGACACCGTGGCTCTGCTGTCCGCTCCCATCATGACCGCGCTGCGGTTGGTGCTCGGCCCGCTCTCGAAACTGTTGGTGGTGTTCGGCAACGCCGTCACGCCAGGGCGGGGGTATGCCGAAGGCCCGTTCGCGTCCGAGGCCGAACTGCGCGATTTGGTCGACCTGGCGGGTGAGACGTCAGTTATCGAAGCCGGCGAGCAAGAGATGATCCATTCGATCTTCGAGCTCGGTGACACCGTGGCCCGGGAGGTCATGGTGCCCCGCCCCGACATGGTGACGATTCAACGGGATCGCACACTGCGGCAGGCAATGTCGCTGTTCCTGCGATCAGGATTTTCTCGGGTGCCGGTGATCGGCGACGGCAGCGACGACGTGCTCGGACTGCTGTACTTCAAGGACGTAGCCCGCCAGGTCAACGCGCGCGGGGTGCAGGCCGAAGCTGTGAAGGTGACCGAGGTGATGCGTCTGGTCCACCGCGTGCCGGACAGCAAACCGGTCGATGGGCTGCTGCGTGAAATGCAACAGCAGCGGCTGCATTTCGCCATGGTGATCGACGAGTATGGCGGCACCGCAGGATTGGTGACTATCGAAGACATTCTGGAAGAAATCGTGGGTGAGATCACCGACGAATACGACCGCGACGTGCTCGAAATCGCCTATCTGGAGGACGGCACCGTGCGGGTGCCAGCCTCGATGCCGGTCGATGATTTGGCCGACATGTTCGACACGACCATCGAGATTGAAGACGTTGACAGCGTTGGAGGTCTGTTGGCGGCAACCATCGGGATGGTGCCGATCGTCGGCTCGGCGATCGAGGTCGCCGGGTTGAGGTTGACCGCCGAACGGATGGCTGGGCGTCGTCGCCGAGTGGCCACCGTGCTGGTGGCACCGGTGGTGCCCGATCCGGTGGATGATGAGGACGACGACGGCGCGACGTCCGCTGGCGGTTCCCACGAAGGGGAGCGCGAGGAGGGCCACGAGCACAAACGCCGCAGGAATCGATCAAGGAGCTCCACGTGAGTGAGACGAGTAGCGGCCAGACAGCCTTTCGGTCGGGTTTTGCTGCCCTAGTGGGGCGTCCGAACGCTGGAAAATCCACGCTGACCAATGCCCTGGTGGGAGAAAAGGTCGCGATCGTCTCAAGTAAGCCGCAGACCACCCGGCACGCGATTCGCGGCATACGCAATGCGGAGAGTTCGCAGCTCGTATTGGTGGACACCCCCGGTTTGCACCGGCCGCGGTCCTTGCTGGGCCAGCGGCTCAACGACCTCGTGCGCGACACCTTGCTGGGGGTCGACATCATCGGGTTCTGTTTGCCCGCCGATCAGCGGCCTGGCCCGGGTGACCAGTTCATCGCGAGCGACCTCAAAGAGCTACAGCGGGCAAAGAAGGTGCCGGTCGTCGCCATTGCCACGAAGGCCGATGCGGTGGATCGTCAACGACTTGCTGAGCACTTGATGGCGATTGACGGGCTGGCCGATTGGTCGGAGATCATCCCGTGCTCGGCGATCCGCGGTGACCAGGTCGACGAGGTGGGTGACGTGTTGTCGAGCTATCTGCCCGTCGGTCCAGCGATGTATCCGCCCGACATGATCTCCGACGAACCGCGCACCGTGATGATCGCCGAGCTCGTGCGTGAGGCCGCCCTCGAAGGGGTTCGCGACGAGCTCCCGCACTCTCTGGCAGTCGTCGTCGACGAAATCACCCCGCGGCCCGACCGGCCCGAGAACGATCCGCTCACAGACGTGCGGGTCAACGTGTTCGTGGAGAGGTCGTCGCAGAAGGCCATCGTCATCGGACGCGGAGGATCCCGACTGCGAGATGTAGGCAGCACCGCCCGCGTCGGTATCGAGAAGCTATTGGGTCACCGGGTGTATCTGGATCTGCACGTCAAGATCGCCAAAGACTGGCAACGCGACCCCAAGCAGTTGCAACGCCTCGGCTTTTAGCACCGGCTTTTTGGGGGAGCGTCTCCTAGTCTTCTGGGTCTGGGTGGCCGACGTGCTGAGTCAGCCATTCGTTGATCGGTGCGGCTTCTCGCCATAGGTCTGTCACCTTGGACATTGCCTTCCGGCTGAAGATCCAATCGTGGTCCGGGCCGTACTCGCGGGACACCGTCAGGCTCTTGTGCCGCAGCAATTCGACCCGCGGGTGGGCCTTGTCGAATCCGCGCGGTGCGGTCTTCAGACCTGACCCGCCCACCTCGGCCCCCTGCTTTTGCGTTGTGGCCACGATGGATTTCAATCGTTCGCCGCTGGTGTCGTCGTCGACGGCCGCGTAGAAGCGCTGCAGCTGATCGCGGGTCATCATGTAGATGCCTGAGGCGACAAAGAGGCCCTTGGCCCCGATCTGCACGTAGAACACGGCACACGACTCGTGGTTGTCCCCGATCGCCGCCGCAGCGTTGAGTTTGTATGGCGATTTATCCTTGCTGAACCGGACGTCCCGGTTGGGCCGGAACACCTTGCCGCTGTCTCCGAACTCGTCGCTGACCTCGGCTAACAGGCGTTCGAGCGGCTCGCGGAGGTGATCGTCATAGACATCGCGGTGAGCGTTGAAGAAGTCGCGATTGTTGTTTGCCTCCAGTTCGTGGAGAAACGAGATGGCTTGGTCGCCGAACCCCCCAAAGGGTGCGATCTGATCACTCATGACGTGCGCTCCGGACGATCGATGAACAAGCGAGACGCTGCATACTCTCTCGCGTCTCACCCTCCCCTAGTCAGCCAGGGCCTTGCGTGGTTAAGTGACGAGTATGAAGAAACTCATTAATGACCCCGCCGATGTGGTCGACGAGGCCCTCCACGGAATGGCCTTGGCCCACCCGGATCACCTGCGTGTGGACCACGATCTGAAGATCGTTTACCGCAAAGATGGGCCCCGTCAGGGCAAGGTCGGTCTGGTCTCTGGTGGGGGCTCAGGGCACGAGCCGATGCACGGCGGCTTCGTCGGCACTGGAATGCTGGATGCTGCGTGCGCGGGGGAGATGTTTACTTCTCCCGTGCCCGATCAGATGATGGCCGCGACGAAGGCGGTCGACGGCGGTGCGGGGGTGCTGCACATCGTGAAGAACTACACCGGCGACGTCATGAACTTCGAGATGGCTGCCGAGTTTGCGGAAGCCGATGCGGGCACGGAAGTGAAGTCCGTCGTCACCGACGATGACGTCGCGGTGAAGGATTCGCTGTACACGGCCGGTCGCCGCGGGGTAGGTGTAACGGTGCTGATGGAGAAGATCGTCGGAGCCGCTGCCGAAGAAGGTGCCTCGCTGCAGGACTGCGCAGACCTGGCGACGGCCATCAACAACACCGGCCGCTCGATGGGGATGGCGCTGACCTCGTGCACCGTTCCGGCGGCGGGCAAGCCGACCTTCGATATCGGCGACGACGAGATGGAGATCGGCGTTGGCATTCACGGCGAGCCCGGTCGCGAACGTATGAAGATCGCGTCCGCTCGCGAGATTGCCGCGATGCTCGTCGAGCCGGTGCTCGCCGACCTCAGCGCAGCCCGTGGTGATGGCGTGATCGCGTTCGTCAACGGGATGGGCGGCACGCCGCTGATCGAGCTCTACTTGATGTACAACGAGGTTGCCCAGATCTTGGAGAAGTCAGGTATCACAGTGGCGCGCTCGTTGGTCGGCAACTACATGACCTCCCTCGATATGGCGGGTTGCTCGGTGACGCTGCTCAAGGCAGACGACAACCTCGCGCGCCTCTGGGATGCGCCGGTCAACACCCCCGGCCTGCGCTGGGGCCTGTGATGGCCGACCTTGCGGCGTTTCAGTCGTGGATTGGTGACTTCGCTGGGATCGTCAAGGACAACGAGGAGTACCTGACCGACCTGGATCGGGCCATCGGTGATGGCGACCACGGCACCAACATGGCCCGTGGCATGGCCAAAGTTGCGGCGCTGGCCGAAGCGGAGGAGTTCCCTTCGATCGACTCGTACCTGAAGAAGGTCGGGATGACGTTAGTGAGCACCGTCGGCGGAGCATCCGGCCCCTTGTACGGCACGTTCTTCCTGCGGATGGCGGGTCCCTTGAAAGGCATCGAGGACGCGGACGCTTCGGAGGTCGGCGAGGCGCTGCGCGCGGGAGTCGAGGGAGTCTTGGCCCGTGGCAAGGCCGAACTCGAAGACAAGACGATGTATGACGCCTGGTCACCGGCCCTCGACGCATTTGACTCGACCGCAAGTGAAGGTCTGGGTGCAGCGCTCTCGGCCGCAGCCGAAGCCGCTGCTGCCGGTCGCGACGGCACGAAAGACCTGATCGCGCGTAAGGGCCGGGCAAGTTACCTCGGTGAGCGCAGCCAAGGACATATCGACCCCGGAGCGACCAGCACCACCATGCTGGTGGAGGCCGCCGCCCGCACGCTGGCGTGATGGTTTCTGCGGAGGGCGACCTCCCATGATCGGAATCGTGGTCGTCAGCCACAGCCACGCGCTCGCACACGCTGCCGTGGGATTGGCGGCCGAGATGGTCGAGGCTGATCAACTGCCTCACATCGAAATCGCTGCCGGGCTCGATGACGAAACGTTCGGTACCGACGCTGCAGCGATCTCCGAGGCCATCACCGCCGCTGACTCCGCTGACGGAGTGCTCGTCTTGCTGGATCTGGGCAGCGCCATCCTGTCGGCCGAAATGGCGCTGGAGTTTGTGGACCCTGACGTCGCTGACCGGGTGGCGCTCTCGAGCGCGCCGTTGGTCGAGGGCCTGGTCGCCGCCGTCGTCACTGCTTCGGGCGGTGCCGCTCTGGACCGCGTCAAAGCCGAAGCCGAGCGTGGCCTAGCGGCAAAACGTGAGCATCTGGACGGCAACGCCGCCCTACATGAAGCAGTTAGTGACGAGGCCATCGATGACGCGGCCTCGTCGGTGCCTGGCTCGTCGGTGCCTGGCTCGTCTGGATCTCGCTGGACGGGATCCGAATCGACCGGAGCCGACTCGCTGGGGCCGGATGCGTTGACGCGGAAGCTGGTGGTCGGCATACCTCATGGGTTGCACGCTCGACCCGCCGCTCGTTTTGTGGCGTGCGTCAACAGGTTTGGCGACACCGAGGTTCGAGTTCGCAATCTGGACGGGGCGGACAAAGTTGCCGATGCAGGCAGTCTCAGTGCAGTGGCCTCACTCGGGGTCAAGCAAGGTCACCGGATCGAGGTCCAGGCCGCAGGGGAGCACGCCAAGGACGTCTTGGATGCACTGACGACGCTAGCGGCCGCCGGTTTCGGCGACGGCGGCGCCGAATCAGCACCTTCCTCGCGCAGAGCAGACAAGCGCGAGGAGGATGACACACGCTCCCGCAGCTTTGAGCCGACAATGGGGTCCGGTCTCGAAGCGGCGATCGGGGTGATCTGGTGCCCAGAGTCCGACGTTGACGCGGCCGATTATGAGCCCTCGGGCGACAACGCCACCGAGTCTGAGCGGCTCAACGAGGCGATTGCTTCCGCCTGTCGTGACCTCAAAAACCAGATCGCGACGACCCGCGCATATGTCGGTGCCGCTGAGGCGGAGATTTTTGAGGCACACATGGCCTTGGTTCAGGATCTGGGCCTCGCTGGCCCCGCGCGCCAGGACATGGAGCGCGGGGTGCCCGCGGCGCTCGCGTGGCAGCGGGCCGGTGAGGCGGTGGCTGCCCAGTTCGACGCCCTCGACGATGACTACCAGCGCGAGAGGGCCCAAGACGTCCGCAGCGTGACCACGCGCGTGCTCCGGCAACTGATCGAGTCCGGAGCCGATGCCGATGGTGATGCCGAAGACGGCACCGGGGATGCCGGTGCAGAGCAGCGGATTCTGGTGGTGCAGGAATTAGACCCCGCCGCCGCCGCCAGCCTCGACGCGGAGCACGTCGGCGGGATCGTGACCATCGGTGGCGGGTCCACGGGACACGGGGTGATCATCGCGTCGGCTCGTGGGGTGCCGGTGCTGACAGGTATCCGTGAAGCCGCCGACTTTGCCTCTGGCGCGGTGCTGGCCTTTGATGTCCGCGACCGTCGCGTTGTGCTTGATCCCGATGATGCTCAGCGGACTGGCTTTGAGCAGTTGCTGCGAGATCGAGCTGAGCAGCAGGAGGCAGATCGTGCGGCTGCGGGGGAGCCGGGACAGACCCAGGACGGGCTACGCATCAGTGTGAAGGCCAACGTGACCAGCGCGCCGGAAGCGGCGCGGGCCGTCGAGTTGGGGGCCGAAGGGTCAGGCTTGGTGCGCACCGAGGTGATGTTCGGCGAATGGCGCAGCGCTCCTACGGTTCAAGAGCAGGTGGCTGAGTTCACTGCGGTAGCCAAGGCCCTCGATGGTCGCGTGATGACCATTCGCACCTGGGACATCGGTGCCGACAAGCCGTTGGCTTTCTGGAAGCAGGAGCCTGAGCAAAACCCCTTCCTCGGTGTCCGCGGGCTGCGGTCGTTTGTTGGCGATTCAGCGGTGTTGCTCGACCAACTCGAGGCCGTCTGCGTCGTGGCGGCGGATTATCCAGTCCGTGTCATGTTTCCTATGGTGGCCACGGTCGAGGAAGTCCAGTGGGCTCTTGATCGCCTAGCGGAGGTGGCAAACCGGGTAGAAGGCGGACGGCCCGACTCTCTTGAGGTCGGCATCATGATCGAGGTCCCGTGCGCTGCGCTGCGAGCCGAAGCCATGTCGGTGCTGCTGGACTTCGTGAGCATTGGAACCAACGACCTCACTCAATACACGCTCGCTGCCGAGCGAGGAAACGCTGGTGTCGAGCATCTCTTCGACCCACTCGACCCGGCGGTGTTGAGCCTGATCGCTTCTGTATGCCGTGACGTGCCCGACGGTGTCAGCGTCGGGGTGTGTGGCGGCGCGGCGAGTGACCCTGCTGTTGCGGCTCTGTTGGTCGGTCTAGGGGTGGACGACCTCAGCGCAACCCCCGTCGCGGTGCCACGGGTTAAGGCGGCTTTGCGTCGGCATACCGCCACGACACTTCAAGACCTAGCCAGGCGAGCCTTGCGCTGCGATTCAGCCAGCGAGGTCCGCGACCTGCTGAAGCTGTTGATCGAGAGCTAAGGCCGACCTGGTTCGATCGTGAGGGTTATCGGACTCCACGCGTCCGAAACTGGATGCTGATTCGCGGACCAGTCGCGACCGACGTCTTCGGGACGCAGTGGTCCCAGGTGCGCTGACACGACCCACCCATCACGAGCAGGTCGCCATGTCCGAGCACGTGACGGACGGAGGGCCCACCTCCACGTGGTCGAAGCATCAGTGCGCGAGGCGCCCCGATGGAGACGATGGCGACCATCGTGTCTTGCGTGGCGCTGCGGCCGAATCGATCCCCATGCCAGGCCACACTGTCTCGTCCGTCGCGATACAGACACATGCCCACGGTGCGAAAGGGCTCTTGCAGTTCGTCGCGATAGTGGTCACTGAGACGCTCTCGCGCGTCAGTCAAGACTGCGTCCGGAAGTATCTCACCCTCGTCGTAGTGCCGCAATAACCGTGGAGTGTCCACGACCCGATCAAACATCTGGCGACGCTCTCCTTGCCACTGGACCCCGCCTGCGCCCTCAAGTCGCAGACGGTCAAAGAGCTCGTCGGAGCCCGTGAGCCAACCAGGGCGGACGTCAATCCAGGCGCTTTGATCCAGGTGGGTGCGCTGCACTGATGAGCCAAGGCTACGGATTCCCACCTCGTCGACCTGATCTAAGAGACTGCCTTGCCACGATGCACTCATCTCCGAATCATAGAACATACGTTCGAGAAACTGGATGCGGTGTGCATGCTGATACGTCGACCTGTCTAAGGGGAGGGGACAATGGCTAGATGCCGCTGTATCGGGACGCCGCCATCGTGTTGCGGACCCATAAGTTGGGCGAGGCCGACCGGATCGTCACGATGCTGACGCGCGGTCGTGGCAAGGTGCGCGCGGTGGCCAAAGGGGTGCGGCGCACGAGGTCCAAGTTCGGTGCGCGGCTCGAGCCTGGGATGGTCGTGGACGTGCAGTGTTACGAGGGACGCAACCTCGACACGGTGACTCAAGCCGAGGGGTTGGCGTCGTACGGAGAAGCCATCTCTCACGACTACGAGGCGTGGACTGCGGCCAACGCGATGCTCGAACTGTGCGACCACCTGATCAGCGAGAACGAGGTCGCCCCCCAACAGTTCGTGCTGCTTGCCGGTGGGCTGTCATCGCTAGCCGCGGGTGAGCACGAGCCGCGGATGGTGCTCGACAGTTATCTCTTGCGCACCATGGCCATTGCCGGGTGGGCCGCGAGTTTTTATGACTGTGCCCGGTGCGGAGCGCCCGGCCCACATCGCGGTTTCAATGTGCAGGTCGGTGGCGCGGTGTGCCCCGGATGCAGACCGCCCGGCTCGTCAGCACCCGCGCCGGAGACGTTCATTCTGCTCGGCGAGCTGCAGACCGGCGACTGGGACGGTGCCGAGGCCAGCGCGCGCCAACACCGCACCGAAGCGAGCGGCCTCGTGGCGGCATACCTGCAGTGGCACCTCGAGCGGGGCCTGCGTGCCCTGCGATACGTCGAGGCGGTTGAGCCCCCTCTGGCATGATCGCGCACATGGCTGGACCTCGCATTGCACCGATGAAGCCGTTCGAGCATTCGAGCGGCGCCAAGCCGCCGAAGCTCCCTTCAGCTGCCGTGCCCAAGCATGTCGCCATCGTCATGGATGGAAACGGACGCTGGGCCAACGGTCAGGGATTGACCCGGGTCGAGGGCCATAAGGCGGGGGAGGCGTCCCTGCTCGACGTTATCGCCGGGGCGATCGACATCGGTGTGAAGTGCGTTTCGGCTTATGCGTTTTCCACCGAAAATTGGAAGCGCTCACCCGACGAGGTCCGCTTCCTGATGGGCTTCAACCGGGATGTCATCCATCGCCGCCGCGACGAAATGGACTCTTGGGGCGTGCGCGTCGTGTGGTCTGGACGCCAACCTCGGCTCTGGCGCTCGGTCATCAACGAGCTCCGTGACGCCGAAGAACGCACCAAGAACAACGACGTCATCACCCTCAACTTCTGCGTGAACTACGGCGGTCGCGCCGAGATCGCTGACGCCGTGCGCTCCATCGGTGTCGACGTTGCCGCGGGCAATCTCAATCCGTCGCGCATCGATGAGCGCACCATCGCTCGGCACCTCTATCACCCGGACGTGCCGGACGTAGACCTGTTTGTGCGCTCGTCGGGGGAGCAGCGCACCTCAAACTTCATGTTGTGGCAGAGCGCCTACGCCGAGATGGTCTTCCTCGACACGCTGTGGCCCGACTTTGACCGCAGAGACTTGTGGCGAGCGGTGGAGATGTATATCGACCGCGACAGGCGATACGGCGGGGCCATTGACCGCTCAGCGTCTCAGTGATGAGGCTTTTGGATGGCCTTCGGTCCAGATGATCGGCTAGTACGGCGAGCTTTTGGGCGCAAGGCGATGCATCGGCATCGCCACCGTAGATGACCTAAGCCGTAGAGCCTGCAGGCACCCAACCGGGCTTGATCACGTCACCTAAGCCACTGCATACGGCATCGAGCCATGCCTTTACGGAGTCGCCGGCGATCACCGTGTCGGGGTAGCGACAGCGCAGGTGTAAACCCGTCGCGTTGACCACAAACCAGATCATTACCCCGTCGGTCTCGATCACGGCCGACACGTGATGCGGGGCGGCCGACGCGTCAATGCTCACGGGCAGCCGCCGATTGTCGAGCCAGGAGATCGCGAACATTTCCGGCCCTGCGGGCATCCCGCCGTATGCCGACATGATGGGTGCAAGGTGATAGGAACCCAGGCTGATGGCTTCCTTGATGGCCGCCGCGCACGCCACCGGAGCCGGGTCAGACGACTCGATCACCGCATTCGTGATGAACCACCCCACGCTGGAGTGCCACCGCTCATCGTGGCGACTGTGGACCGGCAGCACCGCACGCAACGGCTGCCCCGAAACGGCGCGCTCGACCTGGGTCAGCACCGACACAGCAGCGGTGAACATGCGCATCCCGTGCTCAGCGACGACTTCCTCGAAGCGCGCCAACTCAGCGGCGTCTAACAGGTCACGCACCTGCACGGCCTCGGGCTGCGGCGTCGTGACGTCACCGAGGGGCAGCGCGAAGGTAGGCATCACACCGCCACCTGCTTTGATGATCTCCGCCCATCGTGACCGAACGTCTGCAGGGGCAGGCGGCATGGTGATGGCACGGAGAAGGAGCCGCATTCGCGGTCGAAGATCTCGCGGACGACGGCGTGCACAGCCCGACCCGTGTTGCCGTGCTCGTGCCAGTGGCC
>JBBSVB010000049.1:0-11208 GCA_038233875.1 Actinomycetales bacterium
CGTCACCGAGTGCCCGGCGGGCGGCGCCGGAGAACAGCTGGTGGCCGGTGGTGAACCCGCCGTCCGCGCGGGCTGCGGCCAGCGCGGTCGCGCCGGCCAGCGCGCCTGGTTTGCGTCCCAGGACCTCCAGGTAGTGGTCCAGGACCAGGTCTTCGCTGCCCTTGTGCAACGACCGGGCGTGGGTGGCCAGGACCGTGGACCGGTCGCGGATGGTGACCGTGTCCGCGCCCAGGGCCACGTCGAGGCGGGCCCCGACGTACCGGGCCGGGACGGAGTAGAACGACTGGCGCACACACACCCGCGCCTTCGCATCGACCCGGCACGACAGGGTCAACGACACGTCGAAGCCGGTGTCCGGCAACGGGGCCAGCAGCGGGGTTTCCCGAGCTGCGGCGGCCCCGACGGTCTCGGCGCGGGCCCCGATCCGGCGGCCCTCGTCCCGGGCATCAGCAGCCGCCAGGGCCTGGTTCAGCGCGGCGAGGGAGGCCACGTGCGGGACCGGGGTCAGGTGAGCGCGCCGGAACCGGCCGATCTCACCCTCCACCCCGCCCTTTTCATGGGCACCCTCGATGCCCGGGATGCAGTAGAAAGACTCGAACCCGTAGTGCGAACGCAACGCCACGAACCGGTCGTTCTCTAACCGGTCCCGGCCCAGCGCGCACCGGATCACCGCCGGTTTGAGGTTGTCGTACCGGATCATCCCGACCGGGACCCCGCCCAGGGCCGCGAAGGCCCGCACGTGCCCGTCCAGGAAAGACTCCTGGGCCTGGTTGGCGTACGCGACGTGCACCGCCCTGCCCGAGTGCGACAGCCGCAGGCAGAACATCCACACCCGCATCCCCACCCCGGCTATGACGGCCTGGAACTCACCAAAGTCGACCTCGGCCTCGCGGGCCGGCGGGTGGGTCTGCGGGACCATCACCACGGGCCTGCCCAGGCCGATCTCGGCCTTCAGGGACGCGACCAGATTCCGGACGGTCGACTCCGCGACCACGACCCCTTCCTCCTCCATCAACCGCTGCCACACCCGGCGGGCCGTGTGCCGCTGCTTACGCGGGGCATCACGGTCAGCGACCAACCAGGCCCTGACCGTGGCCACGTGCGGCCCCAGCACAGGCGCGGACCGGGCCGGGACCTTCCGGGCCGGCGGCACCGCGTCGCCCAGTGCTGCACGCACCGTGCGCCGGTGCACCCCGTGCTTGCGCGCGAGCTCCCGGACCGACATCTCAACATCCCGACGGTCTCGTCGGATACGTTCGAACTGCTCCACTCTCGACATCTCCTTCACCCTCCACACCCGTAGTTGCCTTGCCAGACAACTCGGACGCTAGAGGACCAGTTAGGGGTCGAGGGTGGGGCCACTTCAAGCCAGCGTTACTGCTCCAAGTGGGGCCACTTCAGACGGGCATACTCAGTTGTGAGCCCAACCGCTGGCGGGCCTGGAAGATCGCCGACTTCGACGGCAACGGGTACTCCTGCGCCCACCCCGAGGCCCACGAGAGCCCATCGGTCATCTGAGCGAGCACGTCCTCATAAGACCCCTCGGAATACAACCCCATCCCGATCGCGAAGTAGGCCATCACCCGCGCCGGTAACGAACGGTGGCGCTGCTGGGTCCGCCCCGCACCCTCGATCACCTCATCAACCACATCCGGCGGGAACACCCGCGTCAACACACCCACCGACACCAGATCCGACAAGCGACGATCCGTCCCCGGCTTACGCCAACCACCACGAGGCATACCACCAAACTACACCAGTGTCATCTTAACTGAACGGTATTGGGGCTAACCCACCCCCGCCAGTCCGCTTCTTCGCCTGGGCAAGGTTGTGTCCATTTTGTGACGCGATTTCCCCCGATCTGGGCGCATAACCTTGCTCAGGCGCTGAGCGACCGGCGCTTAGTTCATCGTCTTCGGGGTAAGCCTCGCCAACACTGACAGAGCCGTCGACAGCAGGGGCCCTGTGCTGCTGCCGGCACGGATGCCGGTTCTGATCTGCCGAGACGGGCTGGGGTCACCCCGAAGGGGCACCCGTACGATGTCGAATCCGGCCGGCAGTCGAGCGAGCCGGGGAATCAGGCATACCCCCAATCCGGCGTGCACCAAGGCAGCCCCGGTGTCCCACTCCACAATCTCGTGAGCGACGGTCGGGTTGAATCCCGCGGCCAGGCACGACGTCATCACGAGCTGGTGGTGCGGCCGCCCGGGGTGGTCCATGATCCAGTCGTCGTGCGCCATGTCCGCCAACGGAACCGACGACATACCAGCGAACGGGTGCGTCTTCGGCAACAGCAGGTCTAAGGGGTCGCTGGCCAGGGGGTGTTGCTCAAAGCGCGGGTCGTCGAGACGGGGCAGCCGGTCGGTGGTCACGACCACCGCCAGATCTGCCTGATCGGCTAGGAGCAGCTCGAAGCACTCCTCGGGGTCGGCTTCGATGATCCGCACCTGGGCCCCTGGGTGAGTAGCGATAACGTCGATTGCGACACGCGGCAGAAGGTTGGCGGCTGCGGTGGAGAATCCGCAAAGCCGCAACATCCCAGGGGCGCCGCCTGCGGTTCGCAAGAGTTCACTATGCATTTGCTCCCATCGGGCGCTGAGTTCCTCGGCAAACTCGAGCAGCAGTCGCCCTTCGTGGGTGGGAAAGACACGGCGTCCCTTGCGTTCCAGCAGCGCCACACCGACCTCTGCGGCCAACGATTTCAACTGCGCGGAGACCGCCGAAGGGGTGTAATTGAGGGTGTCGGCGGCGGCAGTCACCGTGCCGTGCCAGGCCACCAACTGAAGGCTTCGCAGCCGAGGATCAATCATGCAAAAGGATTGCACGGAATTATGCAAAAACGTGAGATTTCTTTTTGCTGAATAGGGTTTCAGACTGGGCGAGTGACGTTACGTGATCCGCTGCTCCAGCCCTTCGATCTCGGGCACCTGCGGCTGCGCAATCGCGTCGTCAGCACGTCACACGAACCGGCCTACACCGTCGACGGTATGCCGAAGGATCGTTACCGTGAATACCACCTGGAGAAGGCCCGTGGTGGCGTAGGTCTGACCATGATCGGCGGATCGGCCGTGGTCGCTCCGGACAGCCCACCCGCCTTCGGCAACATCCTGCTCTATAAGGACGAGGTCGTGCCGTGGCTGCGCCAACTGTGCGACGACGTCCACGAAGAGGGTGCCGCTGTGATGTGCCAGGTCACGCACTTGGGGCGCCGCAGCAACAACTTCAGTCACGACTGGCTGCCGCTGGTTTACCCCTCGAACCAGCGCGAGCCCGCGCACCGCTCGTTTCCCAAGCGTGCCGAGTCTTGGGACATCGACCGCATCGTCGGTCAGTATGCCGCCGCTGCCCAACGCTGTGAGGCTGGCGGCTTGGACGGGATCGAGTTGCAGTCCTACGGCCACCTGCTCGATGGCTTCCTCTCACCAGCGACCAATGACCGTGACGACGAGTTCGGCGGCGATCTGCAGGCCCGGATGACGTTCCCGATACGGGTGATCGAGGCCGTTCGCGCCGCAGTCAGCAGAGATTTCATCGTCGGCATCCGGATGAGCATGAACGAACAAACCAGCCCCGGCCTAGCCCAAGACGACGCGCTTCTGGCCCTGAAGAACTACACCGAGGCCGGCCTCGACTTCCTGTCGGTCATCCGCGGCACCATCGACCGCGACGCCACCCTGGCCGAGGTCATTCCCTCGATGGGCACCCCGTCCGCGCCCCAACTTCAGTTTGCTGGGGAGATCAAGCGCGCGATCGACATACCCGTCATGCACGCTGCACGCATCTCCGATGTCGCCACCGCGAGGTATGCCGTCCGTGAGGGCCTCGTTGACTTGGTCGGGTTGACCCGCGCCCAGATGGCCGACCCCCACCTCGTGGCCAAGGTTGCCAGAGGTGAAGAAGACCGCATCCGCCCGTGTGTCGGTGCCAACTATTGCCTCGACGCGATCTACGAGTCCGGGGACGCGAAGTGCATCCACAACCCCGCCACCGGCCGGGAGCAGTCGTTGCCGCACCTGGTGTCCAAAGCGGCTGGCAATGCCAAACGGGTCGTCGTCATCGGTGCCGGCCCGGCCGGTCTGGAAGCGGGTCGAGTCCTCGGCGAGCGCGGCCACCAGGTCACCGTGCTCGAAGCTTCCGATGACCCCGGCGGCCAGGTGCTTTTGGCCGCGGCCGCCCCACGCCGAGCCGACCTGATCGGCATCATCGACTGGCGGGTGTCCGAGTTGAAGGTGCTCGGGGTCCACCTCAAGCTCGGGGTCTATGCGGACGGCGACACCATTCGCGAGTTGCGCCCCGACGTGGTCATCGTCGCTACCGGCGGGATGCCGAACACTGATTTCCTAGACCACGGTGCTGACCTGGTCCGCGACACCTGGGACGTGATGGACGGCAGCGTGAAGGCGCGCGGTGACGTGCTGATCTACGACGACAACGGCACCGAATCTGCGATGGGCGCCGCCGAGTTGATGGCCCCACTGGCGGCAAACCTCGAGTTCGTCACCCCCGAGCGCACCCTGGCGATCTCGATCGGCGGGATGAACAGCCCGGCATACCTCACCGCCTTTGCCGAGCAGGGGATCACCACCACGCTGGCCACCCGCCTCGTCGGCGTCAAGAAGGGGCCGGGCAAGCGACTGATCGCCCAACTCGGCAGCGACTACACGCCGCGGACGTGGGAACGCGAAGTCGACACGGTGGTCGTCGAGCACGGCACCCTGCCCAACGACGAGATCTACTTCGACCTTGTCGCGGGCTCGACCAACCTTGGCGAAGTCGAGCAGGCCGCGCTCCTCGAAGGCCGTGCCCAACAGCTCCACACCAATCCTGAGGGCGCCTACCAACTTTTTCGTGTCGGCGATGCCGTCGCGAGCCGCAACATCCACGCCGCCATCTACGACGCGCTGCGTCTGTGCATGGCCATCTGAAAGAGGAGTGACATGAGCATCGACACCAGGGCGACCAGCACAGCAGGACAAGGCGTCCCGAGCAGCGTGAGCGAGCATGTGCGCTCTCGCCAGTCGGGCTATCCGCTGCCAGCCGAGTTCTACACCAGCCCCGAGATCTTCGACCTTGACGTCAAGACGATCTTCGGCACGTACTGGTTCTTCGCGGCCGTCGAGGCGCAGATCCCCGAGGCAGGCGACTACGTCACGGTCGACGTCGGGCCCTACTCGGTCATCGTGCTGCGCGACGACGACGAAGAGGTTCGCGCATTGCATAACGTATGCCGACACCGCGGAGCTCGGATCCTGAACGACGCCGAGGGCTCGGTCGGCAATATCGTCTGCGGCTACCACTACTGGACCTACGGCACCGACGGCAAACTGCTGCACGCACCCGGCGCGGGAGCCGACTTCCAGCCGTCCTGTTTCGCGCTCAAATCAGTGGCGGTGCGTTCGGTCGCCGGCCTGATCTACCTCTGCCTGGCTGACGAACCCCCCGCTGACTTCGATCCGACGATGGCCCGGGTGGCGGCATACCTTGAGCCGCACAACCTGGCCGGGGCCAAGGTGGCCGCGCAGGTCGACATCATCGAGGACGCCAACTGGAAACTCGTGATGGAGAACAATCGCGAGTGCTACCACTGCGAGGGCCACCCCGAGCTATCCACCACGTTCTTCCTGACCTACGGGCTCACCGACGAAGAGGTCACCCCCAAGCTGCGCCCACATCACGACCGCTATCTGCTGGCTCAAAGCGAGTTGGAAATGCTCTGTGAGCAGGCCGGGCTAGCGCACAAGTTGCTGATGGACCTAGAAGACCCGGCCACCGGGGTGCGCATCATGCGCGAAGCGTTGGATGGGGCGGGGGAGTCGTTCAGCTTGGACGGCACCGTCCTGTGTGACCGGCCCCTCGGCGACTTCCCGAGCACGCGGATGGGTCGCTGCACGCTGCATACCCAACCCAACATGTGGGGCCACATGATGGCCGACCACGCGGTGGTATTTTCGGCGCTGCCGATCAGCCCGACCACCACGCGCGTGCGCACTACCTGGCTGGTCCACGCCGATGCGGTCGAGGGCGTGGACTACGACGTCGACAAGCTCACCCACGTTTGGCAGGAGACCAACGATCAAGACAGTGTCTTTACCGCCCGCGCTCAGGTGGGCGTGTCCAGCCCGGCCTACGAACCGGGCCCCTACATGCCTAGTGAATCTCAGGTCGACGCGTTCGTCGGCTGGTACATCGCCCGAATCGCTCAGGAGATCGCATCATGACCGCTATCGCCACCGGTGCTCCGGCCCTGCGGCCGACCCGCGACGAATTGGCCAGGGTTTTGCGCGACCAAGACCTCGTAGCCCAGCCCCTGCTGACGGTGTTGCCGGGGGCGGAGGCCGACTTCCAGATGATCTTGCGGTGCAAGGCCGTCGTGCCGATCACCCACGATGTGTCCACCTTCGTGCTCGAGCCGACCACACCGCGCTCCTTCACCTATGCGCCCGGTCAGTACGTCGTCGTCACCCTCACCATCGACGGTGAGCGTCACCAGCGCTGCTACACGTTGTCCTCACCGCCCACTCGGCCGCACCTGCTGACCATTACGGTCAAGCGCACCCCCGATGGGCTGGTATCGAACTGGCTGCACGACAACATGCAGCGGGGAGGGCGGCTCGAGGTCAGCGGCCCGTACGGGGAGTTCACGCTGGCCAACCACCCGGCGCGCAAATACCTCTTCTTGTCGGCAGGCAGCGGGATCACCCCGCTCATGTCCATGACTCGCACCCTGGCCGACCTGGCGGGCGAGGCAGACGTGGCCTTCGTGCACAGCGCACGGACTCCGGCCGACATCGTCTTTCGGCAAGAGCTCGCCGCCCTGCCGGCCGCAGGGCTGAATCTCGCGGTGACCTCCATCTGCGAGGCCGACAGCATCGGTGAGGTCTGGACCGGCCCCCGTGGGCGACTCAGCGCCGGGCTGCTCGGGGCTGTCGTGCCTGACATTGCCGAGCGCGAGGTCTTTATGTGCGGCCCGGGGCCCTACATGACGGCCGCGCACAACGTGTTGATGGAGCTCGGCGTGGCGATGGAGCAGGTGCACCAAGAGAGCTTCGTCATCGAGCCCGTGGCCCAGGGGCTGTCGGTCGTGCCGGATGCGCTCGAGGCGGGTGCGGGCGGCCTGATAGGGGCAGGGGCCCCTGAAGCGAGTTCCGCGATGATCATCTTCGCCAAGAGTGGCAAGGAGGTGCGCTGCGAGCCCGGCGTCACCGTCTTGGACGCGGCGACTGCGGCGGGCATCTCCATTCGGTCGGCCTGCGGCCAGGGCTTGTGCGGCACGTGCAAGAGAGATTTGGTCTCCGGATCGGTCGATATGCAGCACTCCGGCGGCATCAGGCCACGTGAGATCGCGGCGGGCAAATTCCTTCCGTGCTGCTCGTATCCCCAAGGCCATCTCGTGGTTGACGCGTAGCCTCTCCTTCTATGACCATGACCCGGCTCGTGCTGATCCGGCACGCCAAGACCGAGCAAGTCGGACCCGCGGGCCTGGGCGACCACGGACGCCGTTTGCTCCCGCGCGGAGAGGCCGATGGCCTGGCTGCCGGTCGGTGGCTCGTTGAGCAGGGACTGATTCCCGACCTCGTGTTGTGTTCGAGCGCTGTCCGGGCCGCGCAGACGTGGGACGCTATGGTCTCGGGGGCTGGTGAGTTGAGTGACGTTGAGGTATGGCGCGAGCCTGGGATTTACGAAGCCGCACCGGAAGCACTGTTGCATGTGCTGTCGGTGGTGCCCGACGGTGCAGGCACGGTCGCTAGGGTCGGGCACGCGCCCGGCATACCCGCGCTCGTCGCTGATCTCGTCGATCCGGAACAAGCCGACGAAGACGCAGTGGACGCGTTCAACGCGGGATATCCGACGATGGCCATCGCCGTCCTCGAGGCTCCGCCCGGCGTGAGGTTCGGCGCGATGGCGCTCACGGTGATGCATGCGGCCAGAGGCCCGCGAGCGTCCTGACGGTGTCTACAACTGCCGCGACGTCAAGCGGTACCGTTGGATTCCTTGCCCGCGCGTGTACCTAAGGAGCACACAGCCGTGCCAACCTCTGCAGCCTTCACCGTCGAACCCCGCTCTGACGCGGCTAGCTCAGAGCGCATCGCAGAGGTGCTGTCTGCGCCGAAGTTTGGTGCGGTCTTCACCGACCATATGGTGCGCATCGAGTGGGACAAAGAGTCCGGGTGGCACGACGGCAAGGTTGTCGCCTACGGGCCGCTGCAGATTGACCCTGCGATGTCGGTGCTGCACTACGGGCAAGAGATCTTCGAAGGGATGAAGGCGTACAAGCATGCCGACGGCTCGATTTGGACCTTCCGCCCCGACCGAAATGCTGCCCGGCTTAACGGCTCAGCCCGCCGTGTGGCCCTGCCGGAAATCCCAGAGGAGATCTTTCTCGATGCGTTGACGCAACTCGTGACCTTGGACCAAGAGTGGGTGCCCGAATCCACCGGAAACGAAGCCAGCCTCTATCTGCGGCCGTTCATGATCGCCACCGAAATCGGGCTCGGCGTGCGGCCGAGCAACAAGGCAGCCTTCATCGTGATCGCTTCCCCGGCGGGCGCGTACTTCGCGAGTGGGGTGAAGCCGGTGAGTATCTGGCTCTCCGAAGACTACTCGCGCGCCGCACCCGGAGGCACGGGAGCAGCTAAGTGCGGTGGCAACTATGCGGCCTCATTGGCACCCATGGCCGAGGGGCTCGCCAACGGTTGCGACCAGGTGGCGTTCCTCGATGCGGTGGAGAACCAATGGGTCGAAGAGCTCGGCGGAATGAACCTGTTCTTTGTGTTTGCCGATGGGCACATCGTCACTCCCGAGCTGACCGGCACGATCCTCGAGGGCGTGACTCGCTCCTCGCTGATAGACGTAGCCCGGGAGCGCGGCCACAAGGTGCACGAGCGCAAGTATTCGATCCACGAGTGGCGTGACGATGCCGCCTCCGGTGACCTGGTGGAGGTCTTCGCCTGTGGGACCGCTGCAGTGATCACCCCTGTGGGGCGTCTGGTCTGGAAAGGCGGCGAGTTGACCATCGGAGACGGAGAGTCTGTTGGTGAGGTGGCCTCTGATCTGCGTGAGGCACTGATGGACATCCAGTGCGGCCGGGCCGAGGATTCCCACGGATGGTTGCACCGCCTCGCATGACTGGGCGGTCTTGCCTGAGCAGGTGTGGATCGTCGCGGCAGGTTTAGAGGATGCTCCATAGGCGCGGATGGCCTCCCCCGATATCGTCTGCGTATGCGCATTTGTAGGTTCACCACCGGAGAAGACCCCATGTTTGGCCTCGTAGACGGGGCGGGGGAGAAGATCGCCGAGATCAGCGGAGACCCGCTCTACACAAAGATCGAGCTCACGGGCACAACGCACCTCGTTGACGAGGTGCGTTTGCTGGCCCCGATTATCCCCCGATCGAAGATCATCGGGATCGCACACAACTTTGCTGCCCACGCCGCCGAGCGCGGAACGGACGTGCGAGAAGTGCCGCTGATGTTCCTGGTCCCGAACACCGCCGTCGTGGGACCAGACGACCCTGTCGTCATACCCAGTTTCGTCCACGAAGTGGCTCACGAAGCGGAGTTGGCCGTCGTGATCGGTCGAATGTGTAAGGACGTATCCGCAAGCGAAGCCTCTAGCGTCATCTTCGGCTACACCGTGGCGAACGACGTCACGGCCAAGGACCTGGCTGCCTCCGACATCCAGTGGGCACGAGCTAAAGGGATGGACACCTTCTGCCCCTTGGGGCCGTGGATCGAAACCGATATCGACCCCTCTGACCTGCGCGTCACCTGCAGGGTCGATGGTGAGCTCCGCCAGGATCAATCGACGCAGGACATGGTGCACAAGATCCCGGAGCTGATCGAGGTGCTGTCTGCGGCCTTCACTCTCCTGCCCGGGGACGTCATCTTGGCGGGCACACCGGCAGGCATCTCCCAGGTGCATCCAGGGGAGCGGGTCGAGGTTGCAGTCGAGGGGATCGGCAGCTTCAGCAATCCCTTCGTGACCGCTACCTGAGCTGTATGCCGACTGCTAGTGCCTGGCTTTGCTCGGCACGCCCGATCAGTGCTACTGTCATGCTTCGCTGCTCAGCCGAAAGGCAGAGCAACGCGAGTCGCACAACTCCTACTCACTAACAGCAAATCACTTCGGTTTGCGGCGGTGGACGGATGTGTGTAGGCTACAGAGGTTGCCCCAAATTGAGATTGGCACTTGTTGTGTTGGTTGATGTTGGTGTGTGTTTGATTCTTGAGAACTCAACAGCGTGCTAAAAATCGATGCCAATTTATCCTGGCTGTCGTGACTTCTTGTGCCCTTTTTGGGGTGTGTGGTGGTTGTGGTGGTTGGGTTTTTGTTTGAGGGCTGGTTTTGGTTGTGTTTCTTCCCCCCGGTAGGAGTGCAGTTGGGACTGGTTTAGTTTTATTTTGCCAGTTTGATCTGGTTGGTTTTGAACCTCTTGTGGAGGTGTAATTTTCTACGGAGAGTTTGATCCTGGCTCAGGACGAACGCTGGCGGCGTGCTTAACACATGCAAGTCGAACGAAACGCCAGGGCTTGCTTTGGTTGTTTAGTGGCGAACGGGTGAGTAACACGTGAGTAACCTGCCCCGGACTCTGGGATAACTATGGGAAACTGTAGCTAATACTGGATACGACCCTGGCCTGCATGGGCATAGGGTGGAAAGTTTTTCGGTCTGGGATGGACTCGCGGCCTATCAGCTTGTTGGTGGGGTAATGGCCTACCAAGGCGACGACGGGTAGCCGGCCTGAGAGGGTGACCGGCCACACTGGGACTGAGACACGGCCCAGACTCCTACGGGAGGCAGCAGTGGGGAATATTGCACAATGGGCGAAAGCCTGATGCAGCGACGCCGCGTGAGGGATGAAGGCCTTCGGGTTGTAAACCTCTTTCAGTAGGGAAGAAGTTGGCCCTTTTTGGGGTTGGTGACGGTACCTGCAGAAGAAGCGCCGGCTAACTACGTGCCAGCAGCCGCGGTAATACGTAGGGCGCAAGCGTTATCCGGAATTATTGGGCGTAAAGAGCTCGTAGGCGGTTTGTCGCGTCTGCCGTGAAAGTCCGGGGCTCAACCCCGGATCTGCGGTGGGTACGGGCAGACTAGAGTGATGTAGGGGAGACTGGAATTCCTGGTGTAGCGGTGAAATGCGCAGATATCAGGAGGAACACCGATGGCGAAGGCAGGTCTCTGGGCCATTACTGACGCTGAGAAGCGAAA
>JBBSVB010000050.1:0-11206 GCA_038233875.1 Actinomycetales bacterium
CGGTTTTCGACCCGCAAGTGCGGCACCCCTTGGGAGTTGTCGTAGATCGGGCGGTTCCAGCGCCATACCGTGCCGTTGTGCAGTCGCAACTCGGGCAGCTCGGGTGCCGCGCCTTCCTCCAGAACGCGGACCGGATCCTCGTCGCTGATCTCGGGCAGTAGCGCCGGGAAGCAGTTCACGTTCTCTTCGAACAGGTCGAAGATCGAGGTGATCCAACTACGGCCGAAATAGGCGCGTGGGCGCACCCCTTGGTGCTTCAACTCTTCGCTGCGCGTGTCGGTCATCTGCGAGAAGAGCGGCACCCGGGTCTCGGCCCACAGCCGCTTGCCGAACAGGTATGGCGAGTTGGCACCGATGGCGATCTGGATACCCGCAATCGCGGAGGCGGCGTTCCAGTACGTCGGGAAGTCTTGGGGCGTGACCTGCTGGTGCAGTTGCACCGAGGTGCACCCCGAGAGCGGTCCGATGCTCTCGAAGTATTGGACGACCTGCTCACCCGTCGGACCCTCGATGTCGAGCTGCATACCCTCGCCACGCTCTTTGATCAGCGAGTCGTTCAGGGCGGTGTAACGCACCCCGTGGCTCAGCCAGTCCTCGTCGAAGAGCTCGGCCTGCAGGGTCGGGATGATGCCGGTAGCCACAACCCTCGCACCGTGCTCGCGAGCGGCGTCACCCGCTTGCCGCAGCGATTGGGACAGCCACCGCTCAAGACGCACCGCTTGGTCGCCAGCCATGGGCCGCGGCGGCACGTTGATCTCGATGTTGTAGCGGCCGATTTCGTCCTGGAAGTCCCCGTCGTTGAGGTCCTTAAGCACGACATCATTGATAAGAGCTGGGTCGAGGTTTTCGTCAACGAGGCTCAACTCGATCTCCAGCCCCATCTGGGGTCTGGTGAAGTCGAATCGACTCTCCTCCAGCATTCCCTCAAAGACGTCGAGGTCCATCAGGACCTTCTGACGGAAGTTGACCCGCTGCTCACGGGTGAACGCTGCTGAACTTACCTCGGCTCCCATGGCCATGACTCAACCACACTGGGGGCCTTGCAGCCAGTGTTTGCCGCCCCTTATTCAGCTAGGTCTTCCAGTGGTGGGCAACTGCACTGGAGGTTGCGGTCGCCCCAGGCACCGTCGACACGGCGCACCGGCGGCCAGTATTTGCTGCTGGGGTCGACTCCCCCGGGGTAAGCGGCAGTCATCCGGTCGTAATCGTGATCCCAGTCACCGGCTAACGACAACGCAGTATGCGGTGCTCCACGCAGCACGCTGGTGGCCACATCGCCCTTCGCAGCTTCATCGATTTCGGCTCTAATGGCGATCATGGCGTCGCAGAATCGGTCGATCTCGGCGAGGTCTTCGCTTTCGGTGGGCTCGACCATCAACGTCCCGGCAATGGGGAACGACATGGTCGGCGCGTGGAAGCCGTAGTCGATCAACCGTTTGGCTACGTCGTCCACGGTCACGCCGGTCGACTTGGTCAGCGGCCGCACGTCCAAAATGCATTCGTGCGCCACGAGGCCGTCTTGCCCGGTGAACAAGATCGGGTAGTGCTCGCCGAGTCGGTGAGCAATGTAGTTAGCCGACAGCACCGCGACCTTGGCCGACTTCGTCAGGCCCAGGCCGCCCATGAGCCGCACGTAGGCCCAGGAGATCGGCAGAATTCCCGCCGAGCCGAAGGGGGCGGCCGAGATGGCACCCACTCCGTGGTCAGGGCCGGCGGTCGAGTCGAGGGGGTGGTTCGGCAGGTGCGGGGCCAAGTGAGCACGCACCGCAACTGGCCCCACTCCTGGTCCGCCGCCACCGTGCGGGATGCAGAAGGTTTTGTGCAGGTTGAGGTGGGACACGTCGCCGCCGAATTGACCGGGCTTGGCCAGCCCCATCAGCGCGTTCAAGTTGGCCCCATCGACGTAGACCTGACCGCCGGCCCCGTGCACCTGGTCGCAGACCTGCCCAATCGTGGATTCGAAGACCCCGTGGGTCGATGGATAGGTCACCATCAGGGCAGCCAACTCGTCACCGTAGGTCTCGATCTTGGCGGCCAAGTCGTCGAGGTCGACGTCGCCTTCCTCGAGGGTCTTGACTACCACGACGCGCATCCCGGCCATGATGGCGCTGGCGGCGTTGGTGCCGTGGGCACTGTCCGGAATCAGACAGACGGTGCGCTGGGCGTCGTCGTTGGCCAAGTGGTAGCCGCGGATCGCCAACAGACCGGCGAACTCACCCTGGGAGCCGGCGTTCGGCTGCAAACTCACCGAGTCGTAGCCGGTAACTTCGCACAACCACATACCGAGTTGGTCGATTAGCTCGTGGTAGCCCATGCTCTGGTTGGCGGGGGCAAACGGGTGGATGGCCGCAAAATCTGGCCAGGTGATGCTCTCCATCTCGGTGGTGCCGTTGAGCTTCATCGTGCACGATCCCAACGGGATCATGCCTCGATCCAGAGCAAAGTCCTTGTCGGCCAATGTCCGCATGTAGCGCAGCATCGACGTCTCGCTGCGGTAGCGGTGGAAGACCGGGTGCTCCAGGTATGCCGAGGTCCGCCGGTGCATCGGCGCCCACTCCACGTCATCGGGCGGCGTATCGACATCGATCACGTCCGTCAGAGACGCTGGCGGGTCGACCGCGAAGACGTCACACACGGTGGCGAGGTGTTCCGGAATCGTGGTTTCGTCGGTGCTGAGCAGCACCGTGTCCTCATCTATCACCCAGAGGTTAATGCCCCGCCCCTCGGCTCGTTGCACGATCCTCCTGGCGCGACCCGTGGCGGTCACCGTCAGAGTGTCGAAGAAGTCTTCGTCGTCACTGACGGCGTAGCCGCCGGCTCGCAGCGCCTCAGCCAACACGTGAGCCCGCCCATAGGCCCGCATCGCATTGGCTCGGATGCCTTCGGGACCGTGCCATACGGCATACATGCTGGAAATGACGGCCAGGAGCACCTGGGCGGTGCAGATGTTGGAGGTGGCCTTCTCACGTCGGATGTGTTGCTCACGGGTCTGCAGCGCCAACCGGAAGGCCGGTGCGCCGTCCGCGTCTTTGCTGACCCCAACGAGGCGACCGGGGAGCATTCGCTCTAGACCCTTGCGGACACTCATGTATCCCGCGTGCGGGCCGCCGAAACTCATGGGCACCCCAAAGCGCTGTGCGGTGCCGATGGCGATATCGGCACCCCACTCCCCCGGCGGCGTCAGCAACGACAGAGCCAGGAGGTCACACGCCGCGCTGACCAGCGCTCCGGCAGCATGCGCCGCCTCGGTCAGAGCGCGGAAGTCGCGGATCTTGCCGTCAGCTCCGGGATATTGCACGATCACGCCGAACACCGTGCGATCCCCTACGACCTGGCCCAGCGAGGCTTCGTCGATGATGTCCCCAAGGTCGGCTCGCACGATCTCGATACCGACCGGGGTGGCGCGGGTGTTCAACACCGCGTGCGTCTGTGGGAAGAGGTGATCGTCCACGAGCAGCACCGCGTCCTTGGCGACCTTGCTCGACCGGCGCATTAGCGTCATGGCCTCGGCGGCGGCCGTCGCTTCGTCTAGCAGCGAAGCGCCCGAGGTGGTCAACGCGGTCAGATCACTGCACATGGTCTGGAAGTTCAGCAGCGCCTCGAGCCGACCTTGCGAGATCTCGGCCTGATAAGGGGTGTATGCCGTGTACCAGGCTGGGTTCTTCAGCAGGTTCCGACGGACCACCGGTGGCGTGGCGGGGTTGTAGTAGCCGAGGCCGATCATCGAGGTCAGCACCGTATTGCGAGCCCCGAGGTCGCGTAGCTCTTGGGAGACCGCGCCTTCGCTCGGTGCCGCCTCGATGGCGAGCGAGCTCTCACTGCGAATATCGGCGGGCACGGCCTGATCGATCAGCGCTTCCAAGCTGTCGTAGCCCAGTGCCTCAGCCATTGTTTGGATGTCGCGGTCTCGTGGTCCGATATGCCGACTGACGAACTCAGCGGCACTCTCAGCAACAGTCCCTGGGGGCTTGGTGGAGGTGTTCTTCGGGTCGGCGGCAGACATGAGGCTCCTTGGCAATCAGGGCGATGCCTCCCCCTCTGTCGGCGGGCTGATCGGATGATCGAACCCGTCACTCCTTCAGAGTTGCCTCGCCCGCGCGGTCCTGGACGCCTGAGAGCTTGCGTGGGGAGTTTGCCCCTTCGGCGCCTCGACCCAGCACGCAGAGAAGAGGACTCTCCCGCGCGGCATCAGCAGCCCCCCAAAACTAGCAGGGCCGCGACGGATAGCAAGGCGGGGTAGCGCTCAGCCGGTGGTGCGGGCGGCCCGTCGAACGGACAACTCGTCGTTTGCCGGTGCCGGTGCGCTTGCTCCACGCTCGCGCGGCAACTGAGCTAGTTCTCCTTCGACTTCGCGCCACACCTTGCCGACAGCGATTCCGAAGACTCCCTGTCCCCCACGCACAAGGTCGATGACCTCGTCATCAGAGGTGCAGGCATAGACGGTCGCGCCGTCGCTCATCAAGGTGATGTTAGCGAGGTCTTCAACGCCCCCCTGGCGCAACTGCGTCACGGCAACACGTATCTGTTGCAGGGACACTCCGGTGTCCAAAAGGCGTTTGATGATCTTGAGCACCAGGATGTCCCGGAAGCTGTAGAGCCGCTGGGTGCCTGATCCGCTGGGATTGCGCACCGAGGGCTCCAGAAGCCCTGTACGCGCCCAGTAGTCCAACTGTCGGTAGGTGACACCCGCAGCGCCGCAGGCCGTCGGGCCGCGATACCCGCTGGTGTCATCAAGAGAAAACGCGTCGTGCTGGAACAACACACCTTGGGTGGGTGCCGGGTCGCTACGGTCTGGCACGTGGGCTCCCGTGACCATGGCGACCTCCAGATATGTAACACGGCTTCCGGCGGTTGGTGAGCCCGAAGACTCGGTGACGCTACGGAACGGGTAGGTGCCACGGTAAGGCGCAGCACCCCGGGGGTCAACGACGACGCGCCGACAAGAGTGCTAGGCCTGGGGCTTCTCGGGGGAATCCGGATCTGCCGGACCGCCTTCGAGCGGCTCGAAGTCTTCCGGGGAGACGGAGTCGAGGAACTCTTTGAACCTCTCGACCTCGTCGTCGTCCTCGATGGCCATGGTGATTCCGGCCGCGTCGAGGAGGTCTTCCTCAGCCCAGATCGGCGTCGAAGAACGCAGTGCGACCGCGATGGCGTCGGAGGGCCGGGCCTCAATCACACGCTGACCATCGTCGAAGACGAGCCGGGCGTAGAAAATGCCGTCGCGCATCGAGGTGATGTGCACCTGCTCGAGGTGATGGCCTAACTCGGCGATGATCGTGACCATCAAATCGTGCGTCAAGGGCCGAGGCGGCTCGACACCTTGTTGCGCATAGGCGATCGCCGTCGCCTCCGGGGCACCGATCCAAATGGGCAGATAACGCTGACCCTCACGCTCGCGCAGCAGCACGATAGGGCTGTTCGTCGGCATTTCGACGCGCACTCCGAGGACATCCAGTTCCTTCACGCCACCACCGTACCGCCACACGCTGGGCTTGGCTCGGGGGCCGGAAACCTATCGCGGTGCGCCGAGGCCGGCCCGGACCAAGGCGGCGTGCAGGGCCACACTGCGCGCCACAATATCCGCCTGCACCACCTCGGGGTCGGCCCCAGGAGCACCGCGGGCACGGCGACGCCGCAGCGGCTCCAAGATTTGCTCGGCGAGACCGATCTCGCGGTCTGCAGCCACCCGGAACAACCGTAGGTGGCGTGCTTCGATGCCGTACCCAGACAGCGCGGCGGCTTGTCGGGCGATTTCGAGGTCCTCCACGCCGTGCCGTCCCGTCGCGTCGACGCGGAGCAGGCCAAACGACTTCAAGGCACCGTATGTGGGCACATCCAGGCCGGTGTTGCTGCGCAATTCGGCGGGGGTGAGTCGGATTGCTCGCCGCCGCGCAGAGGGTGCTGGTGCGGGCCGCTCCTCGGCTGGCTTTGTCGCGCTCGCGCCACTCGCGATGCTGGAGCCGGTTGCGTCTACGTCGCTCCCGTGGCCGACGGACGTCGCTACGTCGCCGGTGACAGGCGACCCGGGCGTGGCATGTGAGGGCGTTTCGCCTGCCTCATCACTGCGCGCCAGGTGCTCTCTGATGACCTTCAACGGCCAGAATTTGTCTCGTTGAGCGGTGAGGATGTAGCGCAGCCGTTCGATGTCGTCAGCAGCAAAGTGCCGAATACCGCTCTCGGTGCGCTGCGGTGTGACGAGCCCTTGGGCTTCAAGGAAGCGAATCTTGGACACGGTGACTCCGTCAAAATCTTGACGAAGAAGCTCCACGATCGCTCCGATAGCAGTCCCCGGCTCGGCGGGCTGGCGGTGCTGCGTGGTCACTGCCGCCCGAGGTAGTACATCAGCCGGAACTTCCCGATCTGCACCTCGTTGCCCGCCTCAAGGGTGGCCTCGTCGATGCGCTTACGGTTGACGTACGTCCCGTTCAACGAGCCGACGTCGCGAACTCGGTAGCCCAAACCTTCGCGCACGAAAACTGCGTGACGGCGTGAAACGGTCACGTCGTCAAGGAAGATGTCGCTTTCGGGGTGTCGCCCCGAGCCGACCTCGTCAGCATCGAGCAGGAATCGGGCTCCCGTGTTGGGCCCCCGCAGCACCATCAGCAGTGCCGTGCCCGGGTGCAGCGCGTCGATCGTGGCCTGGTCCTCAGACGAGAGCCGTGGGCCGTCCTCTTCGAAGGAATACTCCGCAGCGGGCACATCCACGCCGTTGGGGATCCGAGCCGTTGTGGGGTCGGCACCAAGGGCGTGATGCTCTCGTTCACGTTCACGTTCGCTCACTCGGGCACCTCCTGTATGTCGTCGCGCGGGCCCGCAGTTTGTTGCAGGCTCGGGTCCATACCTTAGTCCACAGTCACGCTCAGTTGATTCGCTCTCGGTAGGCCTGAACGTCCAGCAGCTCGTCGAGCGCGGCTGACCCCTCGACCTTCAACTCATACATCCACCCCTCGCCGTAGGGATCGGTGTTGATGAGCTCTGGGGTTTGATCCAGGCTGTCGTTGACGGCCGTGATTTCCCCCGGAATGGGTGCGTAGAGCTCACTGACTGATTTGGTCGACTCGACCTCGCCGCATTCGCCGCCTTTGGTTAGGACATCTCCAACGGCAGGCAGGCTGACGTAGACCACATCGCCGAGAGCATCTTGCGCGTAGGCGGTGATGCCCACTCGAACCACCCCCTCGCCTTGATCGCGAACCCATTCGTGCTCGGGGGTGTATCGCAAGTCTTTGGGGTACTCGAGCTCACTCATGGATCTCCTCGAAGTTCTCGGTCGTAGCTGGATGAGTCGTACGTGGGCCCAACGTATCGGGCCCCGCGCACTATGGCACGGGCTGGGCGTACTTGCGCTCGGTCGGGGTATAAAGAGCATCGATCGTGATTTCGTCTCGTTCGAACACGTCGATGGTCCCACCACTACGTCGCACGTTGTCCGAGAACCCCCCAGGAATAGCCAAGCCTCCCGACAACGTGTGTGAATCGCCGATGGCGAGCACTCGGTACGGCTCGGTGACGTTGACCGAGTCGACCACGAGAGTGTCCCGACGCACTTCGACCCAGGTGCTGGCGACCACTCGGACGTCACCGATTTGTATGGCCTCGGCACCGGCGTCGCGCAGTTCCTGGATGAGGTCGATCATGGTGGTGGTGTCGAGACCGCGCTCCGGATCTCGCACCACGACCTCGATCCCGGGGCCCGACACCGGGACAGTTCCGGCCAGGATCTGGTAGTTCGCCAAGCGGTCTTGCGCCGCACGTTCCGCCGCATCGTCATCTTGCCCACCAGCGAGTTGATCTCGATCGAACTCCAACTGGCGCACCTCGTCTTCGAGTTTGTCGGCACGGCCCGTCACGTCGTCGAGCAACGCGATGAGGTCCTCCTGGCGCAATTCCTCGAGATCTCCGGCCTGGGTGCTTTGCACCTGCGCCACCACTCCAAGGCCCAATAGCAAGGTGATCCCTGCCGCGAGCACGTTCCCCCGGGACATCCGGGGACCACTGATTGCACGGAGCTTGCGCCACGCGGCCGAGCGAGTCCGTCGAGTCGAAGCGACCCATCGTGCCGTGGTGCCGTGGTCAGAGGTGGACTTCGGCGGTTTGGGCTCTTTCGGCCCCCGCGGGGCGCGCGGCTCCTTAGGCGACTTGAGGCCCTTGGGCGGGCCGACAGGTGAGGCCATCAGGCTCCCAGCAGATGGCGCCTGATGGAGGCGACGTTGGAGAAGATGCGCAGCCCCAGCACCACCACGACCCCAGTCGAGAGTTGCGCGCCGACCCCAAGCTGGATGCCGAGGAAGACGATCAAGGCCGCCACGACGACGTTGGACGATATCGAGATCACGAAGACTCGGTCGTTGAAGACACCCTCGAGTGAGGCGCGAACGCCACCGAAGATGGCGTCCAAGGCCGCGATGACGGCGATAGCCAAATAGGGCTCGAGCCACAGCGGCACCTCGGGCTGCAGAAGCAGACCAAGCACAACACCGATAGCAAGGCCGATCACGGGAATCACGAGTCGTCCTCCTCTTTCACCACAGCGACCCTGGTGGTCAACCGCTCGGCTGCGGGTGCGCTCAGTTGCTCACTGCGCTCCCACTCCACCACAATTCCGTACTCATCACGTAGATCGGTTAAGTACTGCCCCGTGTCGCCATTCGCGATCACCTCGACCATGACTTGCGGGTCACCTATAGCGCGCACTACATACGGCCGGGTGAGGCCCCGGAAGTCCACGATGATGGCCTCGCCCGCAAAGCGAATTGAGGACGTCACGGTGAGCCGCTGATCGTTGATGCTGATCGCTTCGGCGCCGCCCTCCCATAACGCGTTGACCAAGCGCGAGAGGTCACCGGCCAAGACCCTATCTGCGTCGTAGCCCGGCTCCGGAGCGGGCGCAAGGTCATCCACCGGCGCGTCATCCATCGTGATCAATACCCCAGGCCCCGCAACGGGGACCGCGCCCGCCGCCGCTGCCACGGCTTCGAGCTCGTCGGCGAATTCCCCGCCGCCGGCGGCGGGCACCTGTGCTTGGAGATCAGCGATCTCTTCGCGCAGGCCCTCGATGGTGAGGGCAGAACCGTCGCCGCGGGTGCCAGCCGCTTCCACCCGCTCGGCCAAGTCCATCCGTTCTTGTCCGTCTTGCGGGTCAGGGGTGCGCAGGGAAAGCGCGGCCACGCTCAGCAGAAAACCCAGCAGGATGACGGTTACGATCAACACCGGGCTCCGTTGGCTCGTCGACCCGACGAGTCCAACGGCGCGCCGATTAGCTGCGGCGGTGTGGTACCCGGGGTCTACAGGTCGATCCAGCACCTCGTTGAGCAGGGCCATCGATGCCGCAGGATCACGGTTGGGCGTGACAACCGGACGACGCGGCCACTTCATGGGGCCACACCCTGCCATTGCCTCCGCCGCTGCGCCACCATGTCGGCCACCTGGGCGGCGTAAATGCCGCCCGCTATCCAGTACAGACCGGTGCCCCACCATACAAACGCCCAGCCGAGCGGTTGGGCAATCGCACCCACCGTGGACTCTTGCTGGGCCAGCAACAGCAGCGGAAACGCGTATAGCAGATTGAACGTCGCGGCTTTGCCGATGAAGTGGACGGGTGGTGCCGGGAGTCGATACGACCGCGCTACCGGATACATACCGGCAGTAAACAAGTCTCGGGCCACCAAGATCAAGACGAACCACCACGGGATCACGTCCCGTATGCCGAATCCGAGCAGTGTGGAGGCGATGTAGAGCCGATCAGCGATGGGGTCGAGGTAGGCACCGACCTTCGACACCAGCCCGTAGTGGCGGGCGATCTTGCCGTCTAAGTAGTCGCTCAGCCCCGAGAGCATCAGCACCAGCACCGCCCACCCGTCGGCGCCGACCAGCAACAACCACAAGAAGATCGGCACCCCGACCAGCCGCAGGCCCGAGATGATGTTCGGGACGGTGAGCCACTCGTGCTTGCGCGGCATGATTTGTGGCACACGCTCTCCACGGCCGCTTGTGCGGCTGCTGCGCGACTCCCCATTCACCGCCCCAGGATATGCGTCGTATGACCGATGTGCGCGCCCCCTGCGGACGCCCGGCGAGGGAGAGCGCGCACAGCGGTCATCAGCCCGGTATCACGGCATACATGCCAATGGCCGGACCCGAAGGCCCGGCCATTGGACAAGACGTCACAACACAACGTCGGGATGACAGGATTTGAACCTGCGACCCCCTGACCCCCAGTCAGGTGCGCTACCAAGCTGCGCCACATCCCGAGGCCTCCGAGGAAGCGAACAGAACCGTATCCCATGGGCTCAGCGCCTCACGAATCGTGCCCCTTCGCTCCCCGCCGGCTACGTGCGTTTGCGCTTCTCGCGCACCCGCACTGAGATCTCAATCGGGGTCCCAATGAAGCCATATTCCTCGCGCAAGCGGCGCTCGATGAACCGTCGGTAGCCCGCCTCGATGAAGCCGCTGGCGAAGAGCACGAAGCGCGGGGGCCGGGTGTCGGCCTGCGTGGCGAAGAGGATCCGGGGCTGCTTGCCAGAGCGCACGGGGTGCGGGTGAGCGGCGACAATCTCGCCCAGGAAGGCGTTGAGCCTGCCCGTGGGGATCCGACTGTCCCAGGAGTCCAGGGCCTGACGCAGGGCCGGCTCCAACCTGTTGGTATGCCGACCAGTGGTCGCTGAGATGTTGACGCGAGGTGCCCACGTGATCTGGACCAACTCGCGCTCGATCTCACGCTCTAGGTAGTGCTGGCGCTCCTCGTCGAGGGTGTCCCACTTGTTATAGGCCACGACCAGCGAACGGCCCGAGTCGATGACCTGCTGGATGACCCTGATGTCTTGCTCGGCGATCGACTCCGACACGTCGATCAGCACCACGGCCACCTCGGCCTTTTCCAGGGCCGACTGGGTGCGCAGAGAGGAGTAGAAGTCAGCCCCACGGGTCTGATGCACACGGCGCCTAATCCCGGCGGTGTCCACGAAACGCCAGGTGGTGCCACCGAGCTCGATCAATTCGTCGACAGGGTCGCGTGTGGTGCCTGCCACCTCGTCCACGACGACTCGTTCGGAGCCTGCGAGCCGGTTCAACAGACTCGACTTGCCCACGTTGGGCCGACCCACTAAAGCCACCCGGCGCGGACCACCGGGGCCATAGCCGCCAGCGCCCACAGGCTTCTCGGGCAGCGCTTCGATGACGGCATCGAGCACGTCGCCGCTGCCTCGAC
>JBBSVB010000051.1:0-11119 GCA_038233875.1 Actinomycetales bacterium
CGACGTAGGCTCGGCCATCGTCGAGGTCCTTCTTTCGGGCGTGTGGTAACTCCCGATCTTGAAGGGCCTCGACCCTTCTCAGCCGGTACTCACCAACGCCCGGCGCGTCGTACCCGCCCCACCCTCAAATCCGAAGAGCCTGATATTGGCGCAGGTCGTGCACACACGTGGATGGGCTTGTGTGTGGCTTTTCCGGCTGGGGTGGCGTTCCAGCAGCGTCCGTTGGGGTCGCACGGGGTCGTCCGTGCGATGGTGCGGTGCGGGGTCTTCAACTTAGACAAGGCGTTGTCGAGGTCGTTCGCTGAGGCGTATCGGTCTGCGGGGTCGAGCGCAGTTGCTGTTGTGATGACGCGGGCCATTCCGAGCGTGAGGTGGGGCGCTACGTCTCTTGGGTCCGGTACGCCTCCGAGCACAGCGGTGACGAGTGCCCCTCCGTCGCCGCCGTGTCCTGCGAGGGTGTGGGGGAGGTGTCCGGTGACCATTGCGAACAGGGTTACGCCGAGTGAGTAGACATCTGACTGCACATCGAGTTGTTGTCCGGTGAAGGTTTCGGGTGCTCGTATGTCTGGGTCGCCGTGGGGGCTGGCGGTGCCGTCTGCCCCCATTTTGGCTGCCACTCCGAAGTCACTGAGAAGGACGTCGCCGGTTGCTGAGAGGAGGAGGTTGTCGGGTTTGACGTCTCGGTGGAGGATTTCGCTTTCGTGGCAGAGGTGGAGTCCGCGTGCTGCGCGTAGGCCCCATCTAACTGCGGTTGCTTCTGCTACTCCGTGGTCGGGGAGGGCGTCGCCGATGCTTCCGTTGGGCAGGTATTGCATGTCGATGTAGGGGATGCCGACTTGGCTGAGGGTGGCTCCGTGCACCTGTGCGATGTATTTGCTGCGGAGGCTTGTGAGGGTTGTGGCTTCGCGCCATGCGTCGTCGGGGGTGGTGTGGTTCGGATCGAGGAGTTTGAGTGCGACTTGGCGTCCGGTGGTGGTGTCGGTGGCTAGCCAGACTTCTCCGTAGCCTCCGCCGCCTTTGTAGTCGATGAGGTTGTAGCGGTGGTCGAATTGCACGGTTGATGAGACGGTCGGGTGGAAGCGCGACTGTGTCATCGACCGCATCTTAGGCTGCTTGACATGGTGTATGTGGGTTTGGCGGTCAGAGTCGAGAAGGGCAAGCCACGACTGCGTAGCGTCGTCCTTGATGGCACAGACGTTGTCACGTTCGACTATCTCGCCCCGGACACCGACGATGTGGCTGAGAAGATCGCTGCCATCTCGGACGGTCTTGATGGTCGCCTGAATGCCCTGTCTGGTATCGAGCGGATCGTGGTTCGGCAGGGAGACGATGGGGCACGAGGGGGATTGACGGCACCAACGGTGCTGCGGCTGCGTGCTGAGGGTGCTGCCATCTATCTGGCGCGCCAGCACTGCAATGACGTTCGCGTGATGAGCGGCCCTCAGGTCGGCTCAGCCTGCGGAGGCGATCTTGCGGAGGCGGAGGAGCAGGCGAAGCAGATCGCGCCTGCGGTCTGGAAAGTCTCGGCTTCTGCGGCTCTGGCGGCGCAGTTAGTTCAGTAGCCCGTCGACAGCGACGTGGTCTGCGGTGATGCCGTCGCAGTTCAGAGTGGGGGAGCCTCGCCACACCCACGCTCCGACCCAGTCGGCTCCCGACTGGCGGGCTTGGTTGACGGCGCGCTCGACTACGCCGTGACCGACAGCCACGGCATCGACGACCATGATCTTGCTGGTTTCCTCGGCGGGTGTTCCTTCGGGCGAGTGCTGTAGGGAGCCGTTACTCATCATCGACGCTGCGCCCACGATGAGCGCTCCACCTCGCCCGACAGGTCGAACGGCAACGCCCCCGGCTTCGGCAACGGCGTGGAGCAGCGCCGTCGCTGCCGAGGCGAGGACCTCGTGCTCGGCCAAGGCGTCGAGTTGCTGCTCTCCGTTGAGCGCGGACTCCATCAACGAACCGGCGGGGATCGTGATCGTCATTGCTGCCTCCACGGTGGTGCGCGACACTGTTACTAAGTTTCACAGTAGAGGTGAGGACTGACATGGCGGCGGAGGCACGCGGAGGGCGGCGTGGCCCGAAGCCGAACCCGGACCGGGGCGACCCGATCGGGTACCGCGTTACGGCGCGCACCCGTTTCGAGTTGCAGGTCGCAGCGGCTTTCGTGGGTACTGCGTCGCATCAGGAGACTGTTGCCCTCGCCGTGCAGGAGTTCCTCGATCGGCTGCGCATCGAAGCGGTCGGTTACACGGAAGCACTTGCGAAGGCGGAAGCCCATCAGCAGTCGCGAGCGGGAGTCAGACCACTGGACGCGTCTGACTAGTGACACATTTCCGTGCCCACAACCTCGGCAAGGTTGGCGATGAGGTCGTGGTGGCGTTGTGTCGCCATGCGTTTGAGGCCCTGCAGTTGGTGGACGGTGCCGGGTGGGAGGGGGCCGGTGATCATGGGGGCGACGGCGATGTCGCCGCCGGTCAAGGTTTCCCATACCCAAATCGCGTAGAGAGTTCGGCGTTTGTCCCAGTCAACGTTGGAACGGACGAGCCGGTGGTCGACGAGGGCTTGGCGAGCGCTGGTCCACGCGGTGTTGGTGAGGTTCCAGTCGGGACCGATGTGGTTGCGCGGTGTGCCGTAGTCGATGCGGGGGCTGGCTTCGAGTTCTTGGGCGATGGCGGCGACTCGTGTGGCGAGGGTGAGGTCGCTGTCGGTGAGGGCTTTGGCGAGCCTGCCGGTGGCTTGGGCTGTGGCGGTGGGGTTGTAGCCAAGGTAAGTGCCTGCGTCTTCGGCGGTATCGAAGTTTCCGACGAGCCGGACCAGTGCGATGGGGACGTGGCGGCGGATGCGGCGGCGGTAGGTGCTGGGGACATCGGGGAAGTGTTTGTCGTAGAGGTCGCGCGGCAGGTAGGCAGGGACGTGTTGTGGTTCGAAGGTGAGCGTGTGGGTGCCGAGGTGGCTACGGAGCCGTTCGGGTGCGGTGGTGTGGAGTCGTTGGTTGGTAAGCGCTCCCCAGAGGGCGCGGCTGGGTTCACCTCCGGCTTGGGCGGTGCGCCATGTGTCGTGCTCGTTGGTGAGGGCCAGCCGGGCGAGGCGGTTGATCGTGTCGATGCGGTCGGTGCCGTCGAGTAGGTGGGCGGCGGTGAGGATGAGCCCGGTGCTGGCGGTGTAGCCGTCTGGGGGGAGGGTGAGTGTTCGCCCGTGCCGGTTGAGGGTGCCGACGCTGTCGCTGCGTGTGGCTATGTAGTGGGTGGCGGCTTCGGCGAAGGGCTTGGGCTGGTGGGTAAGGACGGTGGGGTCTGCTGCAAGTTGCACCATGACGGTGACGAGCCTGAGGTCGAGCAGGTATTCGCGTGGTGTGACGGGTGCGCCGAGGCTGGTGAGCGTTTCGGGTTGTTCGCCATTGAGGATCTGGTCGAAGAGTCGTTGCTGGTCGATGAGCGCGGCTGGCGCTGGGGGTGTTTCGGTGTTGTCGAGGCGGGTGTCGCAGGCGGTTAGATGCTTCGCGTTGGCGGGTTTGGCGCGGCAAGCGGCGGGGTGTGTGACGGGGTTCCCGACGTGCGGGATGAGGCTGCGGAGTTGACCGCCGCTTTCTCCGACTCGGGTGCCGCAGCCGGGGCAGGCGTCGAGTAGTAGGCAGTTGTGTCGTGGACAGGCGATAGCCCACGGGGTCAACCACTGGATGCGCCAGATGGGGTGCTCGTCGCCTTCTGGGGTGGGTTCTGCGAGGCAGTGGGGGCAGTAGCGGGTGGTGCGCGGGTCGAGCCATTGCCGGTCGTTGCGGACCTTTGAGATGCGGGGGATGGTGGTGAGGTCGGCGTAGCGGTGCAGTGTCATCGCTTGTGCTTCGTGGGTGCTGAGGCCGGTGCTCGTGGTGAACCGGTGAAGGGTGTCGTCGGGGAGGCGGATCCCGTACTGGAGTTGGAGAACGTGGGCTCGCTGTTTGCTGGTGAGCCCGGTCCGCTTCATGACTCCGGTGGGTGTGAGATCGAGCCGGTGAGCGAGGTTCAGAACGTATCCGGCGAGAGTTTCGTCAGGATGCGCGGTGTTGCTGCGCGGTAGGAGCCGACGCCAGTCGGTGATGGTCGATTCCGGGGTCGGGCTGGTCGGCACGATAGTGAGGATGCCGGTCATGCCACACCGTCCTGTGGCGTTGACGGGGTCTTGGCCGTGCGTGAGTTCGGGTGACGGGTGGGTTGGTCGAAGACGGTGTTGCGTCCCTTCTTCGCGGGGACGCGCTTCGTCTTCTTCGTCTTCGAGCGCGGCTGGACCAGCGGCGTGTCGGGTGGGGTGTGCTGGCCCCGAATGGGTGCATCGTCAAGATCGGCGCGCGTCAAAGTTTCACCGCCGTCAGCGGGGTGCCTTCCGATGACGCTAACGGCAGCCAACTGCACCCATTCGCTGAAGACACCGATGACGCCGCCGGTGCGGGCGTAGATGTATTCGGCGTGGGCTTCGAGCATGCCGGGCTCCTTGTCGAGGAGGAGTAGGTCGGCTTCGACGGCGCGCAGGTGCTCGACCCAGTCGCGGGTGGTGTCGTCGGTGTCGTAGCGGAACGGTTCGATGTCGAGGACGGTGAACCGTTGCGCGGTCTGAGTACGTAATCGTTGCTCGCGGCCTCGTGCGCCGTCGTAAAGAATTCCTGAGCCGCGCACGTCGACACCCAGCGCGATGATCGTGACGGAGGATTCCATCAGGTTCCGGATCCAGTCCGAGGCGTACCGGTCTGCTTCGGCGTCCTTGTAGCGGGTGATGTCGTCAAGGACGAGAAGCCGGGTTCCGCAGTCGCGGATGACATCTTCGACCCGACGGGTCATCTGAGGGTCGGTCGCGCTGGCACGGAACGGTTCGCCGTAGAAGTTGAGGATCGCGGTAGCGAGGCTCCGGATGGACAGTTTCGGTGGGACGGTGACCCACGCGACGGGAACCCACCGGTCACGAAAGTGAATGGATCCGGGAAGGACCGTGCGGAGCGCTTCGAGTTCGGCTTCATGGTTCGCGGCGATCTCGCGCATCAGGGTGCTCTTGCCCATTGACCCGTCTGCGGAGATGAAGACACCGGAGCGGACACCGGGGTCCATCCGGTAGATGTTGGCGCGTAGTACACGTTCGACTTGGTTGCGTACGTGGGCGGTCATGGGAGTTTGCAACTTGGGCATGTTGAAGTTGCCGATGTGCCGGATGGCGTCGTACTTGACCCGGTCCCTGAGGTTTAGCGACTCGTAGTCGTCGCGAGTCAGCAGCGGAGGGGGCGTGTAGGCGTCACGCAGCCGCACGAACGTCTTCCACCCATCGAGGTCACTGATGTCGAGTTTCTCGATCTGGGACAGATCGACGGTGACAAAGTCGTCGAGTGAGGTAGTCATGGTTGGTCCTTGCGTAGGGCGGCAATGGTGTCGAGCATGCTGCTGGGGGTTGAGTTCAGACGGGCCGCAGCAGGAGCCGCTGGGATCGCGGTCGGGTGGCGTGTCTTGCCACCGGTGGCGCGTTCGCGCTTCTCCTTGCGTTTGGCTTCCAGCGCGGTCGCGGGTTCCGGCTCTGGCTTGGGTGGTGCGGATTCGGCGGCTGCATAGTTCGCGGCGTCCTCGACGGCCAATTCCCGGTCGCGGGCATGCGCTGACGCTGCCTTGTTCGCGGCCTTGTCTCCGGCAACCCACCCCTCTGGGGTACGGACGGGCAGAACTTCGGTGAGCAGGATTTCGGCAAGTTCGTGGGAGTCGTACTGCCGGATTTGGCCGTCGATGCGGTTCCGGAGGGCGTTGATGTGCCGATCGCTAAAGGACGGGAAATCGCCGGTGGCCCCGACCCAACGGAGCAGATGGCGTTCTTCGAACTCGTCGACAAACCAGACGTGCCGCATGTCGCGGCGGTCGTACTGGACGGTCCACTTCTTGTTCCCAGTCGGGGCGGGTTGGTTGCGGCGTGAGTCCAGCACGGTCTCACCGGTGTCGGGGTCGTTGTCGTACCAGAGGCCGCGAATGTTCACACCGCGTGAATGGACCTTGACGTAGGTGGTGGTGATGACGCCGTAGAAGTCCGAGGACGTCATCAGACGCGGTGAGAGCCCGGCGGCCTCGATGCCGTGCTGGTACAGGCTGTTGGGTGACCATTCACCTTCGGGGCACCACGGCGGACGGACACCTTCCATGATGTGGGTCTGCCACATCCTCACGGCCCACAATGCGATGAGGTCTTCGAGGCGTTGCGCAGTCCACTCGACTTCGTTGTCGGTGTTCTTGCCACGTTCGGAGGTGTCGCTACCCCGGTAGCCTTCGAGGTGTTCAAGGAGCATGGTCCGCATTGCCCCGAAGAACCGTTCGATCCACGCCTTGTCGGATCCGGTGTAGGTGCGGGCAGGCAGAATGTCGATGCCGTACCGGGCAGCCAGTTCGCGGGTCTTGTGCGCCTTGTATGGGCCACCGTGGTCAAGCCCGAGGGACTCGGGGTTGACGATCGGCAGCCCGGCGATGCCGACGCCAGAACCCGTGGCGCTGGTGCCAAGGACTCCTTCGGGGATGCCAACGAAAGGCCACCGAGCATCATCAGGCCAGTCGGGTTTCATCTGCTTGGGCTTGGCGAGGTCGAGCAACGCGAACCCAATGTCGAGGTTCTTCTCGGCCTGCTCTACGACACGGACGCTGCACACCGACCGTGAGAACTGGTCAAGACCAACCACGACAGAACCCCGGACTGCCCCCTCGATGGCGGTGCCTTTGAGGAGCACATCAAGGCTGTTGGTGTCCATGAACACGATCTGGCCCGGTCGGGTCGGGTTCATCCGACGGAACCCGCCAACCGGTGCAACGGTCCCTGAGGCGCGAGTGCGCGACTTGCCGGTCAGTTCGCTCGGCGTCCAGTGGTCGTGAACGAACCTGCGCCACGTGCGCTCCTCAGGAAAGTTCTTCCCCATCCACGCCTCGCCGTACCCCTTCTCCATCAGGCGGCGACGCAACTCGACGTGCATGCCCCGCACCGTCTTGTTTGACAACTGGCGACGGTCCTCGACGACCCGGAAGGTCTCCTCTGCGACCTCACGACAGATAGCGCGACGCCCCTTCACCCGGCGCGGCCCGTGAGAACCTGCAGCGGTCGCGAACACGGTGCCGTCCTTGGCTGCTGTCCCCAACCGACGAATCGTCCGCACACTCATGTCAACACCAAGCAGCCGGGCAAACTCGGTGTCGAGTTCGCGGTGCTTCGCAGCCAACCGGTCCTTCTGGAAAGTAATCGCAGGGTCGTACTCGGGCTTCGGTTCGCCGGGCAGAGCAACGTTCGGGTCACCGGACCGGAACCCAGTCATAGCCTCGTTGGCGTGCTCGATGCGCATGATGGCGACATTGCGGTCCGCCTCAGGGAGCCTTGAAACAAGGTCCTTCGGCGGCATCCGGTCACCGTCACGCGTCAACGCCCGATGGTTGATGAGGTCCTCAACCGACATGGTCGTGAGGACACCGTTGTGGTCCACGACCGTGAGCGAACCGGCGCGGTGGTCGACGGCTTCAATGAGGTGCCAGTCGCCGTTGAGGTAGAACTCTGTGCCCTTGTCGGGCCGGAACGCGGTCATGGCTGCGTCTCCTCTCCGGGTAGCGCCACCAGTGACCAGTCCTGCAGCGGAGCGTTCAGGTCGACTGAGACCTGTCGTTCCCACACGAGCCGTTGCAGGGTTGCCCGTGCCAGCAGGGGAGCCTCGAACGCGTCGCAGACATCCGCGAAGGCTGTTGGCCCGTAGGTGGTGAGGAGGTCAAGAACCTCGTCGGTGTAGCCGAGATGGTCCGTGGAGTTGGCGTGCGTCTCGACGGTCTCGACGGTGGTGATGCCGGGCAGGGAGTACCCGACTACGAGGGAGTGGTCCCAACCTCGCGACAGACACACCTCGCCGACGGCGGTGGCGTCTTCCACCAACTGGTCCTTGACCAGCGCCGCCGGGCGGGTGTTGATGATGACGATGTGGCCGTCGACTTCGACGAGGAAGTCCGGGGTGTGGTGCCGGTACCGGTGTCCGTCGTGCCATGTCAGCGTGAAGGGCTGGGAGGCGATGGCGGTCGCGTCGTCGAAGTCGAGGACGTAGAGCAACTTGCGTTCGAACAACGACTCGTGTGCGTGGTGGTACCCGGTCGAGTGCACGAACCGAAGACCCGCCCGTGCGGTCTTGTTCGGATGCCACGAGTTCACCCGGATGGGGTCTGCGATCAGCAGGTCACCAATCCCGACCGACGCGACGCTGGCGGTCAGGGTGTTCTTACCGTGGCGGTAGGTGACGGTCCAGTCCGTGCCCCATCGTGCTGGCAGGTCCGACATGGCAGGGACGTCACGTTCCTGCACGAGGTCACGCCACGTGGCTGAGGCCGACCAGAGGGGAGGGGTAGTGCGCTCGTGACGGAAACGCTTGAGTGGCGCGTCGTGGCGACCCAGACCTGTGAACCGAGTTCCGGGCAGGGCCGGGCTGGAGAATGTTGGGCTTAGGGCTGACACCGTGACTCCTGTGCGGTTGGGCTTGGCATGGCTGAGCCCGCCGCCGTGCAGCAGGGTCAGCCGTTCGTTCTGCCCATCCGCTTCGCCATCAGTGTCCCCTTGTTCGTCGAACGCATGTTCGATGTCGCGGACGTTAGCGTCGACCTCTGACACAGCGCAACCATCGATCTCGGCAACCCCCTGTGTGCCGTCGCCGGAGGGGTCGTCGTCCTTTGGTGTGCTCCGGACGTGTCGGGGGAAGCCGATGACGTTGTCGTCACCATTCGTAGTCATAGGTCGTCCTTCCTAGACGCCGCGCTGCGGGCGTGGACGGGCTTGTGGCTGGTGACGGAGAGGGGCAGCCGCCGGGAGTTTGGCGGCTGCCTCCTGTCCCTGTTCTCGCTTGATCGCTGGGTTAGAGCAGGTCGCGAGCCGGTAGACCGCGCGCCGGGGTGGCCTGCCACCTGTTCAGGCAGGTGGCAGACCCCCACGAAAGAGGCGCAAAAGTCGTACATGGGACAAGGGTGCGGGGCGGTGTGTCTGCTCGCACTCGCTCTGGACGCGCCACGTCCGACCCCCGAATCGAGGGGGTTGATGCGACTACCGATGCTCGGATCTGATCGGTATGGCGGGCCACCCAGTGACGGCAGGGTCGGACCGTTTGTGGTCGCACCAACCCCCACACACGCTTCTCGGAGTGGCGCAGCCACGGACGGATCAGAGGTCCGACACGAAGTGTCCAGACCTGATCGCCCTGCTCCCCGATTTGTCGCCCAGATGAGGCGGACCGGGGCAGATGCTGAGCGATGGGTCCGACGCGGCGTGTCCGCACCGAAGGGTTCGGTCCGACCGATCGTGTCCGGACCGGGACATGCTGCGCCGGTTCTACTGCCGTCCGGGTGCTCCGTCCGGCCCTAGAAGACCAGTAAGGCGATATTCGGCGAGTCGGTGCGGACAAAACGCGTCGGACCAGATCGCTGACGTATACCTTCCGTCAAGTGACGATCCGCCGGATGACTCGGGACCCAAACGATCCCAATAGGGTCTACCCCTCTGTGCGCCGCTACGCCCGCCTCGCAGTGCTTCCACCCCGCGATCAACCGGGCGAATACCCAATCAGCATCAAGGACTACCAACCGCCCACGAGCAGACCTAATGAGCGCCCCGACCCCGCTCGGTTCAGCACCGACCAGTTCGTGCGCTGGTGCAACGCCTGCGACACCGTCCTACCCGCTCGGGGCCAGTCACCTTTCTGCGACCCCTGCCGCACCAAGTACGCGTCGCTACAACGCCAACGAAAGAGGTGGCGAGAACGAGGCACCGTCGATGTTGACCGTCGCCACCTCGTCACCCTCTTCGAATACGCCGACGAACTCGATCACGACCTCGGCATCCTCACCCGCGTCTACAACACCAATCCGCAAAACCTCCAAGCACACATGGACACGGTGATGCGCACCAGCAAGAAACTCATCGGTCACCTGCAACGACACATCCCCGACCCCACCTGACCGATGCCCTACGCGGCCACCGTGCTGCCGTCATCAAGACGGGTTACCTGCGCCCGCCGGGCGTTGACGACCAACGCAATCAGGTCAGCCCTGAACCTGAACGTATCCCCGCGCACGACGTGGGGGAGCCGGTCCGCAGCGGCCAACCGGCGCACCCACACCGGCGTACACCCCAGCAACGCGGCCACCTCACGCGCCGACAACCAAACCTCACCGGGCGGGTCAGCCCGGACAGCCCTGCGCTCAGCCCTCGCCACAGCCTCCGCCGCACGTCGTTCAGCCGCAGCCCGCCGCTCCCGCCGAACCCGCAACACGTCCCGCCGCAACAACGACCGCCGATTCCGCTGCCCCGGCCTCGCCACCGGCAGTTGGTCTGACTTGATCAGGTAGTCCAGCCCGTGCTCTGACAACTCCAGCAGGCGCGCAGCCTCCACGCGCGAGACGTAGGCGTTGTCGGTGTTCACACACTCGTAGTTGCCCGCCTTCTGGGACGGCAAAACCAAGGTGCTTGCCCCTGTGTATACGTGCGCCGAGGGGTGGCAAACCGTTGTGAGAATGCTGGTTCACAACCGCGCAAATGTCCGTCTCTACCCGTAACGTCTGACCCTGCCGATAAACATGAACACCACGCCACGACCGTTAGGTAGCCCCGAAGTGCCAGTCACACAGACCGAACTCGAAACCCGCCTCTGGGGAGCAGCCAACGCCCTGCGCGGACCGGTCGACCCGGCAGACTTCAAGACCTACGTCTTCCCCGTCCTGTTCTGGAAGTGGCTCAGCGACGTATGGGAGTACGAGCACACCCAAGCCGTCACCGACTTCGGAGATGACCTCGACGACGCCATCGAAGCCGACTACCACCAGTTCAACCTGCCCGACGGCACCCGTTGGTCGCAGGTCACCGTCCACACCAACAACCTCGGCTCCCGCATCGGGACCGCCCTCGGAAAGATCGAACAGGCCAACGCCGCCAACCTTGCAGGCATCTTCGGCGACGCCGCATGGGGCAACAAGGAACGTCTCCCGGCTCTTCACAGATGACGGTGTAGGTCTCGCCCACGTCGTTGGCGCGTCGGTCCGCGGATGGGCGTCGAGGTCTTCCGAGGATGGAAGTTCTCACACAGCCATCCGGAAGACCTCGACATGCCCGACGCTACCGTCGCGGC